>JAKAZF010000073.1 GCA_021826605.1 Planctomycetota bacterium
GGGGGCCAGCCAGAAATTGCAGATGCTCCAACAGGCGCATGACCACATCGTGGAGCAATCCCAAAAACTTATCGCCTACCAGAAGCAGCTTGAGGCCAAAATTGACCAATTCCGCGTGCAAAAAGAGGTAATGAAAAGCCAGTTCAACGCATCCAAAGCGCAGGTGCGGGTGTCGGAGAGCCTCTCCGGTGTGGGCAAAAATTTTGACGATGTCGGCGATGCGCTCCAGCGTGCAAAGGATAAATCAGAAAAGATGCAGGCGCGAGCAGACGCCCTCCAGAGCCTTGCGGATTCCGGCGCGCTGCAGGACCCACTGGATTCCCGCACCCAGACCGAACGCGAATTGGACAATATGCGATCCACCGCTGGTGTTGATGACGAACTTGCAAAGCTGAAGGCCTCCATGGCTCCCAAAGCCCTGGGAGATGGCACCGACAAACCGACATGACGGGACGCATGGGTATAATTCCATCCGGTACCTTGCTGAACACTTTCGACATTCGGCTTGTAACATGCGTCGGTTATCGGTGGCGTACGCAAAAGGCCGTTCGGGTGGTTGACGTATTGCCAGATCAACCTATATTAGCGGCATCGGGTGTGGGTGAATGGTGACCATCAGCATTCCCGGACACCCGTCGGATCACCGTTCTTAGTCCATAGTGGAGATCGGCTGCTTCATGCTGCGTTTTCAGGTTTATCGTGACGGAGAGCCGCCGACGGATTTTGACCTCTCCGCGGTTTATTTGGTGGGTGCAGATAGCGTGCCAGCCCGAGGTGAATTCGCCTACACCGACGGTGAAATTCGTTGTCGCAAAAGGGCAGCCGGACCTTCAGCCTTGGTTGTCATGTGGGAGGTAAAGGTCTTTGGTCAGGTGATGCTGGAGACCGTTCGCCTTCCGGAGCGTTCCAACCCATATATCCTCAATCTTGAACTGGCCCGAAGCCGAATGATGCGCCTGGTGCAAAAGCGTGAGGATTGGGGGCTCTTTGAAGTGCCGGATGCGCATCAAGTCAACGAGAAATACGTTGAGGCCCGCGATCTGCTTATCGAAGCGTTGGAAAACCTCGATGATCCGGCCCGGGCAAGTGTGCTGGCCGACCGGTGTCTTGCCTTGGCCATCCCCCTGTCCGAGCATACGGCCGCCGTACATGCGGAATTGCTTCTGCACCGCCGCATCTCCACGCGAAGCTTTTCTGCGGGGGTTTTTGGTTGTCAGGTCGATCTGAATTCAACCGATGAAAACTCGCGCCGCCGCTTGATGAGCGCTGCTGATTTCGCCATCGTTCCCACCCCGTGGAAGGTGATTGAACCCACCGAGCAGATGGTGGGATGGCGGGCCTTTGATGAATGGACGGATTTTCTCCGGCGCGCCAAAATGCCCATGTCAGCGGGGCCGCTGGTGCATTTTTCCCAAAATTACATCCCGGATTGGCTTTATATCTGGGAGCACGATTATGAAACCGTGCGTGGCCTGTTGTACGAACACATCGAACGCGTGGTTACACGCTACGCCGCAAGTGTCGGATTGTGGAATGTCATCAGCGGCCTGCATGTGAACAGTCACTTCAGCTTTACTTTTGATCAGATCATGGATCTGACACGTATGTCGGTCAATCTGGTGAAAAAAATCAACCCCAATGCCAAAACCATGATTGAAATCGCCCAGCCGTGGGGTGAATATTATTCCAAAAATCAGCGTAGCATTCCGCCGATGATTTACGCTGAAATGGCAACCCAAAGCAGTGTACCGTTTGACGTATTTGGTTTGCAGCTTTCATTCGGAGTTCCGCGGGATGGTTGTTGGCTCCGTGATCTATTCCAGATATCCATGATGCTGGATCGTTTCGCCCCGCTGGGTAAGCCCGTCATTGTCACGCGGCTGGCGGTGCCCAGCGCGGCCAGCGACGCAACAAAAAACGGTGGGGTGTGGAGGCGTGCATGGAACGATCAACTTCAGGCCAAATGGCTGGAAGCGGTCACCAACATCATCTTGTCCAAGCCTTTTGTCGAGGCGATCTGCTGGAATCAATTGTTGGATGGTGAGTCGGGTCCGATTCCGGCTGCGGGACTTTTTGCTGCGGATTTTGCCGCCAAGCCGGCATTTCAGGTATGGAGCGGCATGCGCCGCGCGGTGATCAACGTCCGCATGGGCACCACCAAACAATCGGAAGGGTCGCGCGTGGCAGGGCAAGCACCAGCAACGGCCGCGGCCCCGGTTGCCCCAGCTTCTAACCCCGGTACCAAGCCGGTGTAGCGGGGTGGATACGAGGAGAGCACACTGCATTTGCCGGATCAATCCAAGTCCGTCACAAGCGACCGGGTGAGATTGCCTCACTGGCCGTCCATGCCGTTTCCACTCCTGTATTCAGCTATGTTTTGCCTCATGCTTTTGACGGGTTGGCAAGTATTGGCCCTCAGTGGCAGGGGACCAAATACAACGCCAACGCTGATTCAATCGGCCATCAATCCCAACACCGCCTCATGGGCATCCTTGACGCGGCTGCCAGGTATTGGACCGGCGCGGGCGGCGAAAATAATTGCCTACCGCCAACAATATTTTTTCCACCGGCATGCGCAGACACCCTTTACCAACATTGCGTCGATGCGAAAAATCAAGGGTTTTGGCCCTGTAACACTTCGCAATCTTGCGCCGTATCTGCGTTTTGGCGACAAACAAATCAAGACCCGCCTCAGCAGTGCCATCGTCCACAGAGGTGAATAAATCATCGTTTCCGTTTAATTTGTTACACATCGCTGATGGCGATGCTTTTGGAGATTCGAATGGCAGAATTAAATATCACCAGTGTGCCGGGATTTATGGCCGGTGCCATACACTGCGGAATTAAGGCTTCCGGTAAACCCGACTTGGCGATGCTGGTTGCGGATCGCCCGTCGGTTGGAGCCGCCGTTTTTACCACCAATAAAATTGTTGGCGCTCCGGTTGTGATTGGTCGCAGGCATGTTCACCACGGAAAAATTCTTGGTTGTATCGTCAACAGCGGGTGTGCCAACGTCTGTACGGGTAAACGCGGATTGGCCGATGCGGTGAAGATGTGCCGCCTTACGGCCGAAAATCTCTCGCAGCGCGGCATTGAGGGCGAAACTGAGGACTATCTGCCGTTCAGCACGGGCATTATCGGTCATTACTTGCCGATGCAAAAAGTGTCAGATGGAATCGCCGTACTGTCAAAACAGATTGGCTCCACCTTTGAACATGGCGAGCAATTCGCCCAGGGAATTTTGACTACTGACACCTGCACGAAGCAGGCAGCGACCGTATTCAGCGTTGGCGAGAACAAAATCACCATCGCTGGCGCTTGTAAAGGCTCTGGCATGATTGCGCCCAATATGGCTACCATGCTGGCTTACATAGCTACCGATGCGGACATACCACGATCACTTTTGCGCCGGGCCGTGCGCCTGACGGCCAATCGCACGTTTAATTGCGTAACGGTTGATCAGCATACCAGCACCAGTGATGCATTTGTCTGCATTGCCAATGGTCGGGCGGCGAACCCACGTATGACGCCGGAATCTCGTGTTTATCAGGCATTTTGCGATGCGTTGCTGGATGTCGCTGATTCGATGGCGCGGCAAATTGCGGCCGACGGTGAGGGAGCGACGAAGCTTGTGACGATCGAAGTAACCGGTGCCCAATATGAATCGGAGGCAAAAAGGGCCGCCATGGCGATCGCCAATTCGCCCTTGGTAAAAACCGCCATCCATGGGGGGGATCCTAATTGGGGTCGGTTCGTCAGCGCCGCCGGATACAGCAATGTAAGCATGCATGTGGATCGCATGCGCTGTTGGGTGGGGGGCCTGGAAGTGTTTGGGGGTGGTCGTCCAACCGGAATTGACCTTGCCAAGGTGGAAGCGGCAATGAAGGAAAAGCACGTTAAAATCCGGGTGGACCTTGGTATCGGCAAGGAATCGGCGCGCATTTATACGTGCGATTTATCGCGCGAGTACATCACCATTAACGCCGATTATCATACCTGAGGTGGAGATTAAACGGCTGTCGTAAAATGGATAACTCCTGCATGAACCGCGATCATTTATTAACCTTCGACCTGCCCTCGCTGAAAGCCGCACTTGCCGATGCGGGGATGCCACCGTTCCGGGCACAGCAAGTGATGCAATGGGTTTTTCATCATCGTGCCAGCTCTTTCGATGCGATGTCCAATCTTTCGCTTCATGATCGGGCGTTTCTCAAGGAGCGTTTCGCGCTTCTTACCGCCAAGCTCGTGCGTACGGTCAAGTCGCAGGATAAAACCGAAAAAATTCTGCTCCAATGGCCGGATGGCGGCCTGACGGAATCAGTCATGATTCCATGCGATGATGATCATGCCGACGATTACGGTCAAACGCTGGTTTCGCATCGGCGTACCGCCTGTTTGTCTACGCAGGTGGGGTGTCCCGTGGGGTGCGCTTTTTGCGCCAGCGGTCTGGATGGGCTGGCACGCAATCTGACTCGAGGTGAGATTGTCGAACAGGCGCTACGTTTATTGCATCTTCTGCCGGCTGAGCGGCGGCTTACGAACATCGTATTTATGGGAATGGGAGAGCCACTGGCCAATCTTGACGCCGTATTGGGTGCGATTAGCACGCTGAACTCTGCCTGGGGCTTTCATATCAGCGCCCGTAAAATTACGGTCAGCACGGTTGGCTTGCCTCCGCAGATTGCAGCCTTGGCGGCACGCGGTATTCCCGTGACGCTTGCCATCAGCCTGCACGCGCCCAATGACGAATTGCGACGTCAGATCATTCCCTGGGCCAAAGGCATAAGTATTGATAAAATCATTTCCGCCGCAGGGGAATATTTTCAGCAGACCGGGCGCGAAGTGACGTTGGAGTATATTATGCTCGCGGGAGTTAATACACTTCCTCAGCATGCGGTTCAGCTTGGCGTAATAGCGAAAAAAATGCGGGCAAATGTCAATCTCATTTACTACAACGAGGTGCCGGGCCTGCCGTTTCGCCGACCGGATGGCATGGTTATGCAGGTGTTTCAGCAGCAGTTACGCTCTGCGGGGGTAAACGCTCATGTCCGGCGCAGCCGGGGGCGTGATGTGTCTGCCGCATGTGGACAGCTTGCGCGGCAGGGCGACGTGGCTCTTAGCCTTCACGCCGACGCTGATGGCTCAACCGCTTAACCGTTGGTTACCCCTTGAACCGCTTTAATATCTTGCCAAATTCGCTTAGATTCTCCGTCTATGACTGATCTTTTCCAAGCGCCCAAGGGCACACGTGATTTTCTTCCACCAGCAATGGCGGTCCGTCGATACATTGAGGATGCTTGGCGAAGGGTATCACTTCGCTATGGATTTCAGGAAGTTGACGGGCCAACATTTGAATCTCTTGATCTTTACAAAGTTAAATCCGGCGATGAAATCGTCTCACAGTTATTTGCTTTTACGGATCGTGGCGGCCGCGATCTGGCTCTCCGCCCCGAATTTACACCCACGCTTGCGCGTATCGTTGCGCAATTGGGTGGCGGGTTGCCCAAGCCAATCAAATGGTTTTCCATTCCGCGGTGCTACCGTGCCGAGCAGCCGCAGAAAGGTCGCCTGCGGGAATTTATCCAGTGGAACGTCGATTTCGTCGGTGATTCTTCCTTCAAGGCGGATCGCGAATGCCTGGCGCTGTGCGCGGCGTTGTTGTTTGAGCTGGGACTGACCCCCAACGATTTCAAGGTGTCGTGGAATCATCGGGATTTAATGGCGGAATTGCTGGTTGGGCTTGGGATACGCGCTGATAAATTGGCCGATACTTTTTATGTTCTTGACCGGCTGCAAAAGCTCAGCGATGTCGAACGGGACAAACTGTTGCAATCGCGCGAATTTTCACCTTCAGAACAGAAAATATTGCACCTTTTTGCCACTGAGATGGGCAAACCCGAGGCTGAGCAGACCGAATTAAAAGCACTTCTGTCAGCGCCGGTACCGCGCGGTGTTTATGAAAAAATAATGATCCTCCAGGATCAGCTTTCATTGCCGGAACTTGCCGATAATTTCCATTGGGACATCGGGCTGGTGCGTGGGCTGGCTTACTACACCGGTTTTGTTTTTGAAGTGGCTGATGCCAAAGGCGTAAACCGGGCAGTCGCGGGCGGCGGGCGCTATGATGGGCTTATTGAAATATTTGGAGGTAAGCCCACTCCTGCAGTTGGCTTCGGCATGGGCGATGTGGTACTGGAAATTCTGCTTGCCGATCGTGGGCTGCTGCCTGATAAGCCGCTTGGCGGGCCGGACGTGTTTATCGTCAATGCGTCGGACGATAACGGTCTGACCGACCTGTGGGCATCGCGTTTGCGCCGCTCAACATTTGACCGCACGCTCAAAACTGTAATTCAGCAGGGATTAAGAGTGGAGCACAGCTATAAATCCACCAGGAATATTGGCAAACTTCTGCAGGAGGCCGCCGCAGCTCATGCACGCTTCGCCTTGATACTGGCACCCGATGAACTCAGTCGCCATGTGGTTAAATGGCGCGATATGCAGTCTCGAACGGAATCGGAATTGCCGTTGAGTCAGGCGGAAACGCTGATCCGCGCCGCCTGCAGTGGGGGAGGTGATTGACATGGGGCCACGATCCAAAAAGACCAGCCATTACGAGGCTGCATTTGAAGAATATCTTCGACACCATGGGTTACCGTACATCGCGGTGGATGAGGCGAAGCGATCATTGTTCGGCACGGCCAAGCTGAAAAGTTTTGATTTTGTCGTGTACCGCCCCAGCGGCAGTAATTTACTGGTGGACGTAAAGGTGCGCACGGCGGGGCCCGGCAAGGCGCTGGCCAACTGGGTTACCCGCCGCGATATCGATGATCTGCGCCAATGGAAGGATATTTTCGGCGACGGGTTTCAAGCGATATTTGTGTTTATGTACTGCTGGCATGGCCCCTCCGATCAGGCCCCGTTTACGGATCTGTTCTGCCACGATGAGAACTGGTACAGCATGTTGGCGGTATCGCTGAGCGACTACCGCGCGGTGATGCGTCTGCGTTCGGAATCATGGGGTACCGTATCGGTATCTGCCGATGAATTCAAAAAAATTGCCAAGCCGTTGGAACAGCTTGATTGACAGGCTCCCCAAGCCGGTATTTATTTGAAAAAACGTAGATCGCCGTGATTGGGATACATTTTACGCGCAAATCGGTACGCCACATAAGGTGACACCCCGTCGCAAAGCAGTTTTTTGTAAAACAACTGGCTGACGAGCGCCGCATCTGCCCAGCGGATTTCACGCTTCGGACTGATAAAAGCCTCCGCACCGGTCCCTTTTACGAACGCTTCGCCAAAGGCATCGTGCCCGGTCAAACAACTGGATGAAAATACAATCTTCCCTGTCAAATCGCCGGCCAACGCGATGACTTCATCTATATCCACTTCCTCCAACTGTAAAACCAATTTGCGCTTCAGGCCGTGCATAGACAGGTGAATGTATCGGCTCGATGATTGCCGCGCCTGACGCAGAAAATGGCCCAACTCCAATTTGGTTCGGATAAAGCTGTATAAAGGGCGGCCGCCGATCATACGCAAAAACTCTGCCAAAAGTCGAGCCTCCGACCAATGGCTTTCACGCGGGTTACGTGATACCGACTCAATGAGGTAAACCTTATTGGATGGTTGGAGTTTGCGGGATGGCATCCGGTCAGTTTCGCCATCCTGATAAGTGATATACGCGGTACCATTGGCTAAAAATGTCACTTTGGCCGGAAAAAGTCGCTCCCCCCGCCACGGTGCGTAAACCCTATCCCCAATATGAATGGCGGTGCCTATCTGCTTCATCACCTGATATTATACGCGGCCAGCCAGCCTGTAACGGGGCCTGAAAATAATCGTATAACTATCTTATCTATATGTGGTTAAGGATATACATTGAATCTGATTACGAGCGAGTCTCTCATCCGCTGGCAGCATCCGGTAGAATCCCGTCATGGCCAGTTCGTCCACCAATGCCTTTGAGCTTGTCCGCCAAAACGTGCGGATTGAGGATGTGATAGGCGAGCAATTGCGCCTCAAACCCTCGGGACGGGAATTTGTCGGACTCTGCCCGTTTCATGACGACCATAACCCCTCCATGCGGGTGGTACCTGCCAAACAGATTTTTTATTGTTTCGTCTGCACCGCCGGCGGGGACGTATTTAAGTTTGTTCAGCGATTTCACAAAATGACCGCGGGAGAATCACTGCGTTACCTGGCCGAGAAATATCATGTAACCTTACCGCAGAAGCTCACCAGCAATCCACAGGCGCGAGAGGCGAGAGAAAACTTGCTTTTGGCCTCGGCTTGGGCGGCAAGGCAATTTAGAGCATGGCTTGCTGGAGAATCGGGTGCGGCGGCGAGAAATTACCTGCACCAGCGCGGACTTACGGCAACGACCATCGATACGTTTGGGCTTGGTTACTGCCCCGATAATTGGACGGCGTTGGCGCAGGCCGCTGGACGAGATCGTATAAATCTGGAACATCTCTTCGATGCCGGCCTGTTGAAAAAGCGTAATGATGGTTCACCGTTCGATGTGTTCCGTGATCGGGTCATATTTCCCATTATTGATTCCGGTGATCGGGTAATCGCTTTTGGCGGCCGTATTCTCCCATCTGAAAAACAGGAAGATCAAACTGGCCCCAAGTACCTTAATTCACCCGAGTCGGTCATTTTTAACAAACGCGACATGCTTTACGGTCTCAACCGCGCACGCAGCGCGATCATACAATCGGGCGAGGCGATACTGGTTGAAGGGTACATGGATGTGATTGGTGCCCATCAGGCCGGAATTACCAACGTTGTCGCTGCTCTCGGAACGGCCTTCACCGAGCATCATGCCATGATGCTTCAGCGCATCGCCCGTCGATTGGTATTGGTATTTGATACCGATGAGGCGGGGCGTCGTGCCGCAGATCGCGCCATCCAACTGCTTCTCGCCTACCCATTGGATGTTGCTGTTATGCATGTTCCCGGTGCTAAAGACCCCTGTGACTACTGCTTGGAACATGGCGGTGAAGCC
>JAKAZF010000074.1 GCA_021826605.1 Planctomycetota bacterium
CTTTTTGCCACGGATAGTATTTTTGATTTTATTCTCTCCTATGGTGATCAGGCCCTTGAAGCCCTGGCTAAACTGCAACCGGCGGATTCGGATCTTCTTGAACAATTGATCAAGGATGGTCTGCTGGAAAAAACGGCGGGAAAATTCCGCCTCACGCCGCGTGCCATCAACGCCATGCAGCGAAAAGCCTTAATGGAAATTTTTGCCCATCTGCCCCGCGGCAGCCGCGACGGTCATCCCACCACCAACGCCGGTGCCGGTGCCGACCGCCTGGAGGGCACACGCAAATATCAGTTTGGTGATCCCATCAGTGAACTGGATATGTTGCAATCTCTGCGCAATGCCATGGCACGCACCGTTGCCGCCGGGAACTCGCCCGGCCTGCCGATTCAATTTAATGAGCATGATCTGGAATTGCATTTGCTGGAAGGCTCTACCGCCTGCGCCTTGTGCATCCTTATTGATATGTCCGGCAGTATGATGCGACACGGCCGATTTCTGGCGGCGAAAAAAGTGGCCATGGCTCTGACCGCACTGGTGCGCCAGCGCTTTCCTCAGGATACAGTAGATATTGTCGGATTTTACAGCACCGCCGTCGTAGTTCCCGAATCGCGGCTTCCCCTGCTGATGCCTAAACCTGTCTCCACCCATGAGTATGAAATCGACGTTCATATTCCGCTTTCACAGGCACAAAAAACGCATCAGCACTTTACCAATTTGCAATTGGGCATGCAGATGGGAAGACGAATACTTAGTTCCCGATCCCCTGAACAAAAGCAAATGTTTATTATTACCGACGGGCAGCCCACAGCGCACGTGGAGGGTGATATGCTGCATCTCTTGTATCCGCCGCGCCGCGAGACGGCGGTGGCGACCCTGCGTGAAGCCCTCACCTGCAGCCGCTCGGGAATTCGCGTGGCGAGTTTTGCGCTTATTGAAGATTACTGGGACATGCAGTGGGTAGAGTTTATCGATCAACTCACGCGCCTCTGCCGGGGGGTTGCGTTCTATTGCACTGGTGATAATCTCGCGGGATGCGTGATGGAAAGTTATTTAAGCGGTAAAAAAAGTAAGACGTTTATCGCGTGATCCACTGCGCGTAAATTATCCGGGCCAGGTCTGAAATTGCTCCAATACCGGCGGTAAAACCTTCAGGCCCCGCTTTTTGGCCAGGCGGACATAATGGTACATGCTGCGTCGATAATGCCGCTCCACCCGCCGATCCACGGAAATACCGCGTTTACGCATCTGTTCGAACGCCCATTGCCAGACATGGTATTCCTCCAGGCAGCGTGGGCGAAATTTTTTGAATCCCACCGCGTGATGTCCCACCTCATGCATGAAAATACACGCACTGACCGCTGATCGCGGACGCGGGGCCGAAATCATCCGCCGGACATCGCCATTGTTGTAATGCAGTTCATACGCCACGCCGCTCATGCTGGAACGCCATTTGCGAATTGAAATGCCATACTGAGATTTCATCTCCTGCACCAGCTGGTCGTAAAATCGATGACGTTCACGAAATGGCACATCCGCCAGCGATCGGTAGCCACGCGCTTTGCCGTGCGGGATAATTTTTTCATCCACCGCCGGCGTAACCGCCTCCCGCAGCTTATTTTTAATGGGTGGCTTCTTCAAAAACGCAAATAGATCCAGTTGCCTCTCGGCCATTGTTTTATCCTGTTTGGTACACGCCGCCAGATCTATTTTATCGGTCAGTCCCAGACAGTTGCTTAAATGTTTCCAAACGCATTGGTATTGTGAAATTACCAAGTGCATCAAGCGCCCGACCCGCTTCATCATCCTCGCACCGTTGGCACATATTCAGGATGTTCCACAACCGTGGATAGAAGGGATGAAAACGCCAGAGGATATTGCTCAATCAGCGGGGCCATTCCAGCCAGACTCCGTGCTACCAACGTGTGATAGTCCGCCTTCGGTGACGCGGAATTTATTTTCAACAGCAGGTTCATCGCCATGGCCGCAGCTGAGGGCACCGCGTTATCACTGCCGCCGGGCACGCGGAGAAATAGTTGCTCGTGCCGCTCGCTGGAGATATAAAACTTTCCGCTTTGCTGTTGAAAAAAATCAGCGGAAATTACTTCGCCGGCACGCGTGGCTGCCGCCATCCAGATAGCGCTATCCTGCGGGGCAAAATGTCGTGCCGCCACTGCCAGATGCCACACTCCCAAACCGAAGCACGCCTCATCCTGGAGAAATGCCGGAATTTCCGCCTGTCCGTCGCGGCTCACATGCAGCCTGTTTCCAGCGGCATCTCGATGAATGGCCAATATGGCCGCGGCCGCCCGTGCCGCCGCCTGATAATAGCGCGGTTCATCCGTCAGCACCGCAACTTCGGCCAATGCCTGAATCATCAGGCCATTCCAATCCGTGAGAATTTTATCATCACAATGCGGAGCAATCCGTGTGGATCGGATTTTCAACAAGTGAGATCGAATTTTCTCCAGCCGTTCCTGCACCACGTCCGGTGCCTGCCCGGACCGCGCCGCGAGTTGTGTGATATCCAATTTGACGCGCGCAATATTACATCCTTCCCAATTCCCTTCCGGGGAAAAGTCCCAATATTCGCCGGCCAATTGGCGGTCGCTGGAATCGGGAATGGCGGTGAGTATTTCCTGAAAGTCCCAGACATAAAATTTCCCCTCTTCGCCTTCACTATCCGCATCCAAACTGCTATAAAACAGCCCATCAGAAGCGGTCATGTCCCGCAGCCAGAAATCCAATGTTTCACGGGCGATCTGTATATCATGATCCCGCTTCAACAGCATGCCGGCGCGGGCGTAAACCAACGCCAACTGCGCGTTGTCATACAGCATTTTTTCAAAATGCGGAACCAGCCACTGTTCATCCGTGCTGTAGCGGGAAAATCCGCCCCCGATCTGATCATAAATCCCGCCTGCCGCCATAGTGTCCAGTGTAAGTGTCAGCCAGGATCGAATCTGTTCGGTAAGCTCGGCGGAAATTGTAATTGCCGGGTGCAGCTTGCCGCCTGCCTGCTGCTCCAGCAGAGTAATCCACAGAAGTAACGTCTGGTGCGGAGGAAATTTGGGGGCACCGGTCATGCCGCCCCACGTTAAGTCCATGCGATTGTTGCACGTTTCCAAGGCCCCGGCAATCCAGGCGGGAACATCGACGGCTGCATCGGCGTTACCGCCCCGGTTCAGATGTTGGGAAATGGTGCCGGCAATGTGTTCCGCCTGTTCCAGCACCTGACCCCGCTGATCACGCCAGGCCTTGGTGATGGCGGAAAGTACCGACGGAAAGCCGGGGCGACCATATTGATCTGTCGGCGGAAAATAGGTGCCGGCGTAGAAAGCTTTGAGTTCCGGCGTAAGCCACACGCTCATGGGCCAGCCGCCGGAGCCGGTGATAATTTGTGTGGCCAGCATATACAGTTCATCAAGATCGGGGCGTTGCTCCCGATCAACTTTGATATTCACAAAATGCTCATTCATGTACCGGGCAATTTGCGTATTTTCAAAAACCTCCCGCTCCATGACATGGCACCAGTGGCAGGCGGAATAGCCAATGGATAGAAATATGGGCACATCCCGCGCGCGGGACAACGCCAAAGCTTCCAGGCCCCATGGATACCAATCCACAGGGTTGTACGCATGTTGTAATAGATACGGACTGCGGGAATCAATCAGACGGTTGGGGCGGCGCGTAGGGGGCTGATCGCTCATAGAGCCTGATCATACCACATTGACACTGCGACCGACGCGGCGTTTGCGGTTCATCAATTGCCGACCTTTTTTGGTTCTCATCCGGGCGCGGAAGCCGATTTTACGCACGCGCTTACGATTGCTGACTTTATGCGGATAATGCACGACTCAACTCCAAAATATTACATTTAACGCATCAATGTACTGTTACCAGCACCGATGCGTAGGCCTCGTTCCCGGCGGCATCAACCGCTTTTACCACAATTCGATGCGGTCCGCCGGTCAGCACACCTGTTCTACCGTGGAACCCTTCCAGCGGAGAATCAAAGATAGTAGCAGAAGCTGCCGCCGGACGCCAGTTCTTTGAAGAATCCACCTGCAGGCCAACCGCCGTTATGGGCGAAAGCTTATCCGACGCCACGCCGGTTACCACAATGCGGCCATCTGCCGTCTGCCGCCATTTCAGGCGGGCAATTCCGGGTGGCGTATTATCCACCAGAAGGCGGCGGGATTCTCTGGCCACATTTTGGGTGGCTGCCGGGGTATTGTCCGGTGCATCCGAGGCAATAACCTTCACCCGATAATATCCATCCGGAATGCCTGCAAGTTGCCAGAGATAATGATGGGCGGAAATATCCTTCGCGATGCGTATCCAGACGGGAATTCCCTCCTGCCGGTACTTCACCGTATATTGCAGTGTATCGCCGTCCGGATCATTGGCCTTCCATTTCACCAGCACCGCATGAGCCGGTTTGGTCTGGTAGTGGGTTTGCACACTGCTAAGCACCGGCGGCACGCTGATGTGCTGGTAGCTGATGCGTGTGGATCGAATAACCGGTGTTGCCCCTTTCGCGCTGCGTTTAAGCACCAGGCGGAATTGCAAAAATCGCGCCGGCGGGCTGGAAATTTTCTGATAACTGTTGGCTGGTATTGAGGATGTCCACCGGCTCCAGAATTTCGCGGATGTCTTCACATTCCGCACGTTGCCGCTGCGCGTCTGAATATCCACCGCCGCACCGGCGGGTATCTTGGCGACAATATGCGCTGCGCCCCAATTGCTGGGTAATTTGGCGTCCAGCACCTTGCTGATGTAATTGCCGGTGCGTTGAGTCTGGGAGGTAAGTTGATAAATCTGCCCCTGATTTGCCGTGCCTATCAGCAATCGGTGGTCACCGGTTTCCGCAAGACTAAGCAAATCTGACTGCTTGAACCGCTCCAGCAGGGTCTCGGTCTGTGTGAAGGGATCGTACGACAATAGTCGCCCGTGGCCGCCAAGACCCAGTATCAGATGATGCTGGGCGTAAAGCATCGAAAGCACCATGTCCGGAATATTCAGTAATACGCGAACACGTCCGCTGGGGCTGATCTGATAAACCACATTGCTTTTTACCGCTGGGGCAGTAGATGTTGAATCATCACTATCCACGGATGGAAATGGTCCGGGAATTCGTGTGCGTACGGCCACCGGCTTTCCCGCCGCCGCAACGGCGGCACCGTGCGCCTTTTTTCCGGCCTTGCCGTTTTTGCCGGGCAGTTGGATACCGCTTTCAACCGAAACGGGCCGACCGTTCGGATGCAGCACCGGGGTAAAGACGCCTCCATCAAGCTTGGCCCGGTGAGGTGACGCCGTTGCAGCAAAAATATCGCCGGCACCATCCACCGCCAATGTGGATATTTCCGCATGATTCGCGGACATTAATACATAAGATTTACCGGTTTTCGGATTGATCCGAATCACCAGGCCCGGGCCGTCCGTCCCGGCTAACACGGAAGCGTCCGTTGCGCGTGCCAGGCTGGTTACGTTATGCACGCCGGTTTTCAATAATATCTTCGCCTTCCCGCCCGCCGGGAGTTCCCACACTTCGCCATGGGGGCCGGTGGCCAGAATAATAGAGCCGTCCGGCAGCGGCAAAATCGACCAGATATATTTAACCGCCGGATTCTCAAATAGCGTTTTGGCAGTGACTTTTCCGCCCGGGTTCAGGGTTAATTCCACAAGTTCCGCTTTGCTGCCGCAGGCCGCCACGAGCAGTTTTCCATCTTTCATAAATGCCAGCGACAGAATCTGGTCCGATTGCGCAGGTGGTGTGTACATCACCATCGGCTTGCCGCCGACCATCCGGTACACGTGGCCCCTGGGGCTGGTACCAAACCAGATATCTCCATGCGAAGATACCGCAATGGCATTGATAAAATCAAACCCCGTCTTCGGCAGCAAGGTTTTCAAGTGCCTGCTTAACGCCAGATCGCCGTAATTATTGACAACGACACCATGAAAGTGCCCGGAAGCATAAGCGGCTTCATCCGAGAATCTCCAGCTCTGCGGATGCACTGCCCAGGCATGTGGCACCGCTGCCAGCAGCGCCAATGCCGCCGGAACCAAAAGCTTTTTCAAACCGACCCTTGCATTCTGAAACATGAAATCTCCAGTTATCTGCTGATTTTAATTTACTGACTGTGCCATGCCCCCTCGCGGCACGGCACGGCAATCCATTTATTGCACGATCACTGTGCCGGCGGCCCCATCGGCCCCGGCATTCCCGGCATATCCGGAAAAGCCGGTGTTGCCTTGAGTTTTACGAAACGCTCATGGGCGTGCCGGCTGACCTTAATTGTAAATTGCTGGCCGCCCTGCTCCACAATGGCTCCCGCCGGAACAACTTCCTGTACCGAGTTAAACAGCGGATACACATTGGCCGGCGGATTTTCCGCCATGATGGCAACCCGGCTTAACGGAAGATTGGGCATGGCGTTGCGCTGCTGATCCACACCGTGCATATTCAACACCAGTTGTCCGTATACGGCGTTATCTTTGTACCCGGTAAGATGTTTAATATCGTTAATTAAATCATCCAGACTATCGGGGGCAAACCGCTGCGGGAAATACGTCATTTCCTGCTGAATAACGGAATTGGAGGATCCCACTACCAGCGTGTAGCTGCCGTCCGGGGTGTTGACTGGTACAGGTATGTGCATATATACATAACGCTCCGGCCCGCGGAACGGCTTAAGGGTTAAACGCACATGGATCGTGCCCCCGGGTGCCACCGTCATCCGTCGCACCACCGCCGAGGTAATCACCGCCGCCCGATCCACCGGTCGGGCGGATATATGCAGGTTCACAGCCTTCAATTTCAAATCTTTGAAGGGGTTATTCATCAGCAGCGCCGCAGGCATCAAAACGTCCTCCGGCTTGAAATAGCCGGTCGTGTAATAATCATCCACCGGCAACCGCGCGCCGGCAAAACGGATGTCGCCTGTAACGTGGACGGTGTAATTGCCGGTTTTTGTCACTACTTTACGTTTGGCGGTCATGGTCCCTACCAGGGCCGCACCCAATGACTGCATGCTGGTACGCGGATCGAGAAACAGATTGTAGTTAAATGTCTTTTTCCACGATGGATTATGATATTCAATGGTCATCGTGACCGGTGCTGAAGGAGCTACTTTGCCTAACTGCCCCACAATTCCCGTCGCCTGATCCATAATCAGCCGCCCCTGGCGGGTAAAACTTGCGCCAAGTTTAAACGATGCTTCCACGTCCGGAAGAATCGTGTAAATGTACGCGCCCGCAATCGGCAGGGTTGAGCGGCCTTGTGCAAAAAACCGATGGCCAAACGCATATACATGCCCCTTGACCACATCCGTAACTGTTCCTATCGCGGACATATCCATATCGCCATTGAGCAGCGGAACAGCTATCGCGGCACCGGGCCGTAACGTCATCGCCGCCGCCGGGGTCATGGCCAATCCGCCTAATTGCCCTTTCCCTCCATTACCTGCGGCACCCGCCGCCAGCGGCACCATTCCGCTGCCCCCGAAGGCATGCTGCAAATAACGCATCACGCTGCCTGATCCTCCGCCCACCATCAGCGGCGAAGATAACGGCTGTAACTTCACAGCGGCTTTTGTCGCCACGCGCATCATCGAGCCTCGCTTCATCGCGCCGGTGCCATACAAATGCCGCACCATCGCCGACCAGCCCAGAAGCCTGTGCGTTTGCGCTGATTGTTCCATCCACGTGCTTGAACCTGATCCACCCCGCCAGGCCATTTTCTTATGCGGATTGGGCAATGGAATATGCAGCATCTGCCGGATCGGCTGCACACCGCCGATGGGGTCCTTGGAGTAATGCCAGCCATACGCGATCGCTCCAATGAGCTTGCCGTCAATGTACACCGGTGATCCGCTCATGCCTTCAATAATACCCGAGTGGCGCAAGCCCAGTCCCCAGCATCGCACCAGGATAACATTCATATCCGGGCCGAAATCTTTGACCACATCAATAATTTTGACATGAAATTTCTGGATGTCCGCTCCGTGCATGACCGTCAGGCCGTACCCTGTCATGCCCGGCTTGAGTTGATTTTCAAACATACATCCCGGCGGGGGCTTGCCCAGAGATTCAAACGAATCCGCCTGTACACAGCGGCCCATGCCCGCCGCCAGCAGGCCCAGCGCCGCGAGAAAACCCAACATCATCTTATTCATCAATTCACCGCAATGATTTCATTTCTACACAAACTCTACCGATATTTCCCTCCGCCGACAACACTGCCGTGCTTATCGCTTATTTTCCCGCTTGGTCAAGCCGGGGCTCTGACAACCATATTACCCTACGTTTACCGTCTGCGCGCTGTTCATACGTCAACACCAGGCCATTGATGCTGCTTGGCAGCGATGGCCGCAGAAAGAATTTTAACCGCGTGTGCCTCCACCGCGCGAAGGAGCTTCAATGGGGCCGCGGCTCATGAGCCGCGGAAAGCGTTTGGTTTGGGCAAGTATCTGTTCCCGCTCCAAGGCTTCAATGGGGCCGCGGCTCATGAGCCGCGGAAAGCCAAGTGACGCGAACAATAATCCAAAACCTACTAGCTTCAATGGGGCCGCGGCTCATGAGCCGCGGAAAGATAGGCGGTGCCGCAACAAGTACTTACAACGGAGGCTTCAATGGGGCCGCGGCTCATGAGCCGCGGAAAGTGATACGGAATGCAAAAATCACGATAAATGGTGGCGCTTCAATGGGGCCGCGGCTCATGAGCCGCGGAAAGGCGACGGGGAAGTGATGCTGTCGTCGGGGCTGATAGTTCAATGGGGCCGCGGCTCATGAGCCGCGGAAAGTCCTATCAAAAAAGTCCGAGGTCCAGGAAGACGTCGTTACTTCAATGGGGCCGCGGCTCATGAGCCGCGGAAAGCTGACTGGGCTGTCGTCGTCTACGACGGTGACACACTTCAATGGGGCCGCGGCTCATGAGCCGCGGAAAGCAGAATCGCCGCTGGAAGTTGCCTAGGATGTTTTTTGCTTC
>JAKAZF010000075.1 GCA_021826605.1 Planctomycetota bacterium
TCGCTTCCAGCGTAGCTCAGGAATTTATTTCGCTGCCGCCACGCCCGTGGGCAAAGTTTTTATGTTAATAACCTTCTGATTGGTAAATACCTGGCCTGTCAGGGCGTCCCTAAATGTCAGATGAAAGGTAATGCTGTGATTGACCGGAGGCTTTTTCCAGGGACAGTTAAAGCAGAACTCATTGAGACCGAAACTTCCGTACCACAACTTTTTGGATTGTTGCGGTGTAAAAACCCAGCGTCCGATGCGCTGCGAACCATGCGCTATACCCAAGTCAAAGGCTTCAATGGTGAAGGTTCCCGTGGCCGGTAATACCAGATTTCCCGGCATCAGCGTGCGAACAAAGACGCGAAAGCCGTTCAAGACTTTGGCGTTTTTCAAGTGGGCGGCGGCGGTGTCGGCTGTGACCTGCACTGAACTGACCGTAAAAAGTTCTGATAAGCGTTGGGGTGCCAGCGTGGCAATGCGCACGGTGTGGGCGGCCAACTGCGCCTTCAGGTTGGCAATGGTGCGGTTTTGCTGATGGAGCGTGGACTCCAAGGCGGTATTTTTATTTTGCAGCACCACATTCTGCTTATAGAGCGGTGCGTTGCTTTTGTAGTTGGCGCAGCCGCCGGCACCAAAAATAAACAGGCCGCATCCCAGAAGGGTTCCCGCCCACCGGCCCGGGAATGTAAAAATAGATCGCATGATTGAATCCACTATCAGGTGCCGCATGGTTATTGATCCGGCGATTCGGTGTCCGCACTTGGCGGAGCAAGGTCGCCACCGCGACTTGGTGCGGTCGGTTCGATCATCCGGGTAAGTTTTTTATCCACCACGCCATACGCGATGGCTTCTTCCGCTTCCAGCCACAGGTTGCGGTCGCAATCGCGATGAATTTTATCAACGGTCTGTCCGGAATGCTCGGCGAGAATTTCATACATTCTCTGGCGCAGGCGAATCATTTCCTTAGCTTCAATGGCCAAGTCCGTGGCCGTGCCCTGCATGACCCCGCCGATCAGCGGCTGGTGAATCATCACGCGGCTATTGGGCAGCGCATACCGTTTGCCTTTTTTACCGGCTGCCAGAAGCCAGGCACCCATACTGGCGGCCAAGCCCACACAGGTTGTGGATACATCACACCGCAAAAACTGAATCGTGTCATAAATCGCCAGACCGGCCGTCACTGATCCGCCGGGGCTGTTAATGTAAAAATTAATATCGGTTTTGGAATCTTCATTGGAGAGAAACAGGAGCTGGGCAATAACCAGATTGGCAATTTCATCATCAATGGGGCCGGCGAGAAAAATAATGCGATCCCGCAGCAGGCGCGAAAAAATATCGTAAGAGCGTTCGCCGCGACCGCTTTTTTCCACGACAATCGGCACGAGGTTGTTGGCCGAAGGCTCATTTTTCAAGGTTTGCCGCACCACCGAGGCGGGATCACTGGAAAATTTCATTCAATACGCTCCTTCTTGCGTTAAATCCATCCCCTTAGCGTAGCGGGGCAAACAATTCATGGCAACTCTGGACAGGTTTTAGGTGATAGGTTACCAGGTTACAGGGGACAGGTTACAGTGTCACGTCCAGCACAACGCCGGTGGCCGGAACCCCCACAAAACCCCACGAAGCCGCCGGCTCCGCCGGCGGTGCAACCCACGGAAAAGGTGTCAGGTACCTTTTACGAGGATGAAAGGAGGTAGGAGGTAGGAGTTGCACGTAGAAGTTAGAATGGTTTGAAGCGCTGCGCGGCTATTTTGCTGGATGCCGGATGCGAGATGCTCGCTGCTGGCCGCTGGTGGCCGCGGCGACTTGTCGGGGTGGGGCGGGTCGGATATTCTGGAGCTTGTTGTACGGACGCTTTGCGGGCGTAATTCAGCGGTAGAATGCCAGCTTCCCAAGCTGGACGTCGTGGGTTCGAATCCCATCGCCCGCTTTTAACCAAGGCTGTTGACTGACGGTGCCATGCAGGTTCTCACGTAGCGCAGGCGTCCCGCCTGCTTGGATTGTGTTTCTGATCCAGGCAAGATGCCTGCGGTACATGTGTTGTCGGCGTGACGGCACCAGCGGATAAATTGTGTGAAGTAAATACGGACGCAGCTTTGGGATCCTTACGATTTTTTCGTCGGGTGCGCATCGCGCCGGGGTTGACATTGAATTTAGCCAAGCACGGTGCCTCACTTTCCGCGGGCGTGCGCGGCGCACACGCTCATGACAACCGACTCGAGTGGTAACACCGGCGATATGGGGCCGCGCGTTCTGGAATTTTCGTCAATGTATGTCCGTTTACACAATAGTACGCAGGAGCCTGTCCGAGTAATCGCAATCCCGGCCATTCCTCGGACAGACGCCTCGTGTCGTCTTGGTTGTGGCAATTAGTGGGAATTATCTGCATAATTATCGCAAGAAACGATTCGACTTTTTCTCTCGCGCCGGATATATTCCTGGTTGAATGGTGATTTGCCCGGTTTGGGTTCTGGCATGACGGAGTTACGGAAATGAATAAAAGCGTCCTATTAACTCGGACTTTGATCGTCGCGGCGGTAACGGTAATGGGGATGTTGGTGATGGCCACGCCCGCCGGTGCCTTGCGTGCCGCCCAAATGCACGTTCCGTTGAAATTTCAATTTGGGCCTGCGCCCCACGTGCCGGGATATATCCGCGTGCTGCCCAACATGGCCTATACTCCTGCTCGCGGTTACGGCTTTGATTTAGGCTTTAAGGTCAAAGGTGTTCATCGCAGCAATGCCGCCGGCGTGCGCGGAGCTTTTGTCACGAGCCACAAGCCCTTCTTTTTTTCGGTTCAACTGCCGTCCGGCAATTATAATGTTTCCGTAACGCTGGGTGACCTGAACGGAAAATCAGTCACGACGGTAAAAGCGGAACAGCGGCGTCTGATGTTTAAGAAAGTCGTCACCACCGCGGGAAAGTTTGTGACACGCACCTTTACAGTGAATACCCGAATCCCGGAAATTTCCACGGGCGGCAAAGTTCATTTAAAGCCGCGGGAGATCGGTGCATTGGACTGGGACAACAAACTCACGATTGAATTCAGTAACACGCGGCCCTGTTTGTGTGCCATGACGATAACCAAGGCGCATCCTGTCACGATTTTTATTGCCGGTGATTCAACGGATACCGATCAGCGTTTTGAACCCTGGTGCAGTTGGGGACAGATGATCACGCGCTTTTTTGTGCCGCGCCACGTCGTGGTGGCGAATTATGCCGAGGACGGCGAATCCGCCAACAGCTTTATCTGGGAAAATCGCCTCAATAAAGTCATGAGTGTTATTCGCCCCGGGGATTATCTGTTTATTGAGTTCGGGCATAATGACCAGCATGAGCGCGGCAAAAATGCCGGGCCGAAAAATGAATATCGCAAGTCTATACTCACCATGATCGCGGATGCCCGCGCGCATCACGCCATCCCGGTGCTGGTCACCCCCATGGCCCGGCGGCTGTACCGTCACGGCAAAATATATAACAGCCTCGTGGGTTTTCCGATTGAAATGCGGTTGATTGCCAAACAGCAGCATGTGCCGCTGATTGATCTCAATGCCATGAGCACCATATTTTTTAATAAGCTGGGGCCTGATGAATCGAAAGTGGCCTTTGTAGATCGTACCCATAACGATGATTACGGTGCTTATGAAATTGCCAAATGTGTGGTACTGGGAATTCAGAAAGCCCATTTGCCTCTGACCGCCTTTCTCCGGCCCGGTTTAAAGCCCTTTAACCCGGCCCACCCTGATCCAGTAAGCAGCTTTCATATTCCGCCTGATCCGCAATATTCCACAGTCAAGCCGTCAGGCTGGTAATACATGGTCGGAAATAATTATTGCCTCGGACAGGGTTCCAGCCGAACAATGGCGGGCGAAAGGCGGGAAATTTCCGCAACCGCAAGCGAACTGATGCGTTCTAACTATTGAGAGCCGCACCCGGGGCAGGATGATGCGCCGTACATGCAATGTTTTGGCGGTGGAGTCGTTATTATTGGTCATGTGGTGAATTTTGCCGTTGCTGCATAACAATAAGGTGGTTTTGTGAAGCTTAACGACTTAAAACGACCTGAAATGATCAAAGCGGCGTTGGCAGTCCTGCTGATACTCTTTGCCGGGATCTATCTGGCGGTGCACTTAGGATCGCTTTTTGGTCGGCCGACATCCAATGCCGTCGCCTTTTATCAGGTATTCCGGCCCGCTGGTGTCAACCCCTATCGTCCCATCAGCGCCGCCAATCCGGCTAATCCCTCATCCAAATTTGCCACCGTAACGTATAAATTTGCAGACGCTCAAGGTGCGGTAGATGTTGTGAACTACCCCAGCGACCCGACGCGGGCGTTGGCTGTTAAGCTTCAGCGGGCCGGCAAGCCGGGCGTGCCCGCCTGGGTACAGCAGGTCAAGGCGGTTTCCGATCCGGCAGGGCAGGCTCTGATGTTTGCGCAATTACGCGGCCCCTGGTTAATGCGGCGATGGCTCCTGGACGCGCATGTCAGTAAAAGTCAGATGAACGTATTGGCCTTGGATCAGCACGACTTCCAGACGTCCATCGCGATGCTGAATCAATCGCAGCAACAGGGGTTGGTTGATCCCGGTTTACTGGGACGGGTACAGAAGGCTCTCAAGACGTTCTTGAAGACGAAAGGGCACGTGTCCAAAGCGGGCCCGAGAAAAGATGCCGCCGTCAGGGTCATGACGCTGGCTCGCCGATACGCCGCTTTGATCCAGGCCCGCCGGACCCGGGCGCTATCGAAATATGTAGCCAAGGTTATGGATCAACTGTCGGACCAGGAAAAATCAGCTCTGGCGGCGCGCATAGCGCCCATTATGCGACGCTTTAATTAGCGTCCGAAAAAAGCACGTCCGTGGGAAAGTTTATTCGTGGGAAGACTTTGTAAAAAATGCTTCAAAATAAGGCGTTTGGAGCTTCATTATCGGAAGCGGAAATTTTATGGACGTTCACTCATGTAACATCGATTCCTGACCGATGATACAGGTGCCTGTTCAATAATGCGTGTTCCCGGAGGGGGCCGCATGGACGCTTGAAAATTGTGTTGGTTTTGGCGTCGGTGTGTGTCTTGTTTGAGCGGATTGATTATGTCAGTAGATGAATTATTTGAATCGCTGCGAAAAATTGTTGCTCCGCGCCGCACGTCGGTCGGCACCGGGCCTTCTACAAATGTTGTAGCATTTGCCAAAGCTCCGGCCGCTACCACGGCGCTGCCGCCCTTTGCCGCAACCGCTTCCCCGCTGCCCCGAGCGATTAAAATGATCGCCTTGGATATGGATGGCACGCTGCTTAGCCCCAAAGAATCCATCACCCCGCGCGTCCATCATGCAATCCACCTGGCCGCCAAGCGGGGCATTCATGTGGTCCTGGCCACCGCCCGTCCGCCGCGCAGCGTGCGGTTTTATCATCGGGCGTTAAAGTTGCAGACTCCGATCATCAGCCATAATGGAGCTTTGATCTGGGATGAAAACCAAAAATGCGTTCTGCGGCATGTCAGCTTGCCCCATGCCCTGGTGCGCCGGGTCATTGACTACGCCCGACTGCGTTGCCCGGAAGTTATTCCCAGCGTGGAAATTATCGACAAGCTTTATTCCGACCATTTTGGCATTGTTCCCGCTGATGCCATTCCCGCCGGTCGCAGTTTTAACCCCGATGTCATTGCCGCCATGGAAACATTCCTGCATGTGCCGGTCACGCGAATCATGTTCCATGCCAAAACCTCCACCATCGAAGAATTATGTCAGCTTCTGCCCCGACGATTTGAGCACCGCATCGGTCTGTTTCGCAGCGATGCACGACTGCTGCAAATTGTAGCGCCTGACACCAACAAGGCCATGGCCTTGGATTTTGTCTGTAAGTCTTATGGAATTGCCCGTGACCAGGTTCTGGCCGTCGGAGATAATGCCAATGATCTGCCCATGTTGCAATGGGCCGGTGTAAGTGCCGCCATGGCCAACGGCCCCGAGCACATCCGAAAAGCCGCACGCCATGTTGTTCCCTCCAACCGGGAAGATGGCGTAGCGGTGGCCATTGAGCGCTTCGCGCTGGCGTGAAATCCGCAGTGATATATACTCATGGAATGCATACGACATCGCTTCCATCCTCCCCCGTCGCTTCAAGAACCGCATGCCGAAAGACCGGCATTTTTTTTCGCCTGTTGGATTCCGGAATTCTACTGGGTGCCTCGGTCAGTATTTTGACCCTGCAATCCTGGCGGTGGCTGGACTTGCGCTTTGCCGGGGCGTTTATCGCGTTTCTGCTCCCCTGGCTGTGGCTGGCCAGTCTGGTAATCCTGCACATCTTGCGTTTCCGCCCGCCGACGGATCTTTCACCAGATAGTGCCTGGCGGCTCAATCGGATGCTGCTTTTGCCCTCTGCGTTCATCGCACTGGTCTTACTGCTGAATACAGTTACGTTTTATCATTTGAAAATGGTCCTGCACGGCCGTATGCCTTGGTACATGCCCATGTCTCTGCCGGTACTGGTGGTCATGATCCTCTGGTTTATCGCCCGGCCGGATTATGCCGTTAGCGCCGGCGCTGCTGCCGCCCGCACGCCTTCGCCGCCATGGCATAGTATCAATTATAAGCGTTACGATTTTATCGCCATGACTTTCATGGCACTGATTTTTTTATGGATATTTCACGGCATGTTTCTCACCAATCCTCCGCCGCCGGGAATGGATGCGGACATTGCGGTGGTGCTTGGTGCCGGTACCGGCCCGGGCGACACCTGTGGCTATACGCTTCGCCAGCGGGTGTTG
Source organism: Planctomycetota bacterium (assembly GCA_021826605.1). Next base: position 6,755 of record JAKAZF010000075.1, read on the forward strand.
GAGGGTGTGGCGCTTTTCAAAGCGCATCGGGCTAAACGGTTGCTGCTGACGGGACGCGCTCCGCGGGGAAAAACCAACCCGTATAAAAATGAGCCGCTGGCCATGCTGAAACTGACCCTGGCCCAGGGCGTGCCGGAAAAAGCCTTAATCGTGGACTATCACGGAAACAACACGCGCTACAGCGCGTACAATACTGCGGCACTGGTGAAAGCGGGACATTGGCATAAGGTGATCGCGGTAAGTTCGGATTACCATTTACCGCGCACCAGCCTGGCCTTTCGACAACTGGGCGTGCATGTCTGGACAGTTGCGGCCCGTCGCGGCATCTGGCAGGAAACCAATCCGTGGGCGGTCGTGCGGGAACTGGTCGGTTACCCTGTCTATTGGCTGGATCAGAATTATCACCGTCCGGGGCGTATACCATGACATTGAAACAACCGTATCTCCGCGTGATGAAATCCAGCCGCACGTTACAGGTGCTTGACGGCGGAACACTCATTAAAAGTTATGGCTGTATCACCGGTTCCAATTCGGGTGATAAACAAACCGAAGGAGACCGCAAAACTCCGGAAGGGCGGTTTCAAATTGTCTTCAAAAATCCCCACAGCAAGTTTCATCTATCACTGGGATTGGATTATCCCAACCGAGAAGATGCCGATCGCGGCCTGGCGCAGGGCTTGCTTTCCACGGAGTTGTACAACCAACTGATCCATGATCTGCAACATGGCGACATGGCGGATGAACAGGTACAAAACCGCGTCTGGAAAACCCCCTTAGGCGGCGAAATATTCATCCACGGCTGCGCCGAAGGCCGCACCGGCACCGCCGGCTGCGTTGCACTAACCAACCCTGACATAACCGAACTCTACGCATTATGTCCGGTAGGGACAATCGTGGAAATCAGCACGTAGGTTGTAGGACGGGAGGAGAACGCAGGAGTTAGGAGTTAGGAGTTAGAATAACGGCAGGCGAGCCGGTGGGTTTATCCCACCGGTAATGTTAGCCGGCACATTTAATGTGCCGGGGGCCCGCCAGAAAATCTGTGCAATCCCGGAAATCTGTGGGTCTTTCTTCCGTTCCCATCCGACGCCAGCGGTTTTCCTCTGCCGGCTGCGACGGACCGATGCTGATCATTTCAGCAGATCCCATTTCCGCGGCGAACTCAACGCTGCCGCATTGAGCTACGGGTATGTTGCGCGGGATGGGGGTGCACGAGGCGGTCATGCGAAATATTTGCGGTCCCGCGTGGCGAATTTGAGATTTGTCGGCAGGGCGTTAAGATTAGTTGCTTGGGAGCCTGTGTGGGTGAGAGTCGCAATCCGGCGATTATTCGCACAGGCTTCTGGCAGAGGAATTGGATAATGCCGGAATTGCAAACGCCTGTGAACACTGGATCCCAGGATTTAATTACGTCCGTAGATCAATTGCGCGATGTATTGCCTGCCATTACCGATGCCATGGCTGCGACTATGACGGCGATTGCCCAACGGTACACCTTCCGGTTGCCGCGATTTTATGCTGAAAAGATTCTTCTTAATGATGTGAATGATCCGCTATGGGATCTGGCGTTGCCTAATGAGGGGGAGCTAAGCGATACCGGTGAAGAACGCTGGGATGCCTTTCAACTTGCGGATCGGGCTGTCAATCATCCGCGCTGGATTCAGAAATATCGTTATGAAGCGCTTCTGCGGGTAACGGATTTCTGCAGCGGGCTGTGCCGATACTGTTATTTGAAGAATAGAGATGTTACGCCGGGGCGAATATCGCATCAGGAAATTGATGCGATGTTTGATCAGGCGGAACACTCGCCGGGGCGAAGAGAATTGCGTGAGATTATTTTAAGCGGTGGTGATCCTCTGGCGGTTCCACCAGCGGTGCTTGAGCACGTGGCCCTGCGGATGCAGCGGCTCAATAAAACCGTAGCACGCCGCATAACCGTTACCATTCACACCCGTGAGCCGGTCTGGTATCCGCAGCGGATAATGGGTAACACGGCCTTGCACCAGGCTTTGAAAAAATTATCGCCGTCCTCGTATATTCTGCACGTGGTGCATCCGCGCGAAGTCACAACCGAATTGCACCAGGCGATGCTGGCGCTGACGGAACTGGCGGAGTCCCGTCGGCCTCTGATGATGGCGCAGCATCCGCTGTTTCGGGGGATTAACAGTGACGGGTCAATAATTACAGATATGTATGACCGTATGGATTCAGGTCCGGTGGTGTTCAAGCCC
>JAKAZF010000076.1 GCA_021826605.1 Planctomycetota bacterium
AGAATGATGTTGTACAATAGCCCAATTCTTAAGGAACGATTCCGTGCTGGGCGCGTTTTTAATTTCAAAAACTAATGACGCTTTGCTGTAAATAAAACAAGCGGGCAAAGTGGCAGCGATGAATACTACATCGCTAGAACAAGCACCGTCGGGCGAGGCGGGCTTTATTGATGAAAAAGAATTGTTGAGGCGTCTCCCCGTCTCACGTCGCACGCTGTTCAGTTGGCGCACGACCGGCAAAATCCCCTCTGTGCGTCTCGGCGGGCGGCGAGTTTTATTTCATTGGCCGTCCGTCGAGGCCGCGTTACTTCGTATGCAGAAGGGAGGTTCGCTATGAGCCTCGAATATCATCCTGTCAAAGAAGGACGTGCCATTGCACCGTGGGTTAGAGCGTTAAAAGGAAAAAGCGGCTGCTACATAATCCGCAAAAAAATGGCTTTTTATTTTTTGCCGGGGAAGTCCTATACATTGGAGAATCGCATTCCGGCAGACTTAACACCACCTTGCTTCGCCATTTTCAAAAGTGGAGTGGCAAGACGGCGGGGCCGACATTTGCAGTGTCAAAAGTTGAGGTTGCGGTTGTGCGCTGCCCCGCTGCCCGCGCACTTGATTTGCAGAACGCCCTGATTGGTGAGTATCGCCCTAAGTTGAACACAATCGCAAATCCCGACGCCGAAAATTAGAAAACGGCGTGGCAGTCGCCGTCACCGCAAATGAATTTGTCTCCATTGAGCATGAGCGAAAATTTCCGCGCCGCACTCGTCAAAGCCGGGCTTGTTTTTGACGGCGAAATTATTGCCGACGGAAAGTTGCATCGCTTCAAGGCCGCTGGCGACCGCGAGAAAAATTCGTGGTTTGTGCTTCATGCTGGCACGCCTGCCGCCGGTGCGTTCGGTTGTTGGAAGCGTGGCGTCAAAGAAACTTGGTGCGAGCGCGACGGCCAATTGTCGGAAACTAAATGGAAGGAAGTCCGCGCCCGCTGGCAGGAAGAGGAACGCGAGCGCGGGCAAATTGAAGCCAAGCGGCAAGCGAAGGCACAAAAAATTGCCGCATGGATTTTCGAGCGGGCAACGCCGGTGACGACTCACGCTTATCTGACTGCAAAAGGCGTGAAAGTTTCCGACGACGTGCGCGAACATCGTGGCGCGCTGGCGTTGCCGCTGCGTGACGTGAATGGTGAACTTCACTCGCTGCAATTCATCGGCACGGACGGCATGAAACGATTTTTGCGCGGCGGGCGCATCGCCGGTTGTTTCTTCACGCTCGCCGACAAGCCGGAAAGTCCGCTGGCAATTTGTGAAGGCTGCGCGACAGGCGCGAGCGTCCACGAAGCAACCGGCTACGCCGTAGTGTGTGCGTTGAATTGCGGAAACCTTTTGGCCGTTTCAAAAGCATTGCGCAAAAAATATCCGGCGCGTGAAATCATCGTCTGCGCGGACAACGATCAATTCACCGACGGCAATCCCGGCGTCACGAAGGCGACGGAAGCCGCCAAAGCCATTAACGCCAAACTTGCCGTGCCACAATTCGCCGACACCGACAAAAAGCTGACGGATTTTAACGACATGGCCGTGCTTGCCGGACTCGCAGAAGTGCAACGGCAAATTGAAGCCGCTGCCGTCCCGAACGAATCTGACGACGAAATTTTGAAAAAGCTGGCCGCGTTACCGCCGCTGGAATACGAACGCCAGCGCGACGGCGCGGCGAAAACCCTCGGTTGCCGGACAGCAATTCTCGACAAGCTCGTTGACGCAAAACGACCAAAGAGCGAGTCACAAAATGACGAATTGCAAGGCCGCAAGGTGAATTTGGCCGACGTGGAATTATGGCCGGACGCCGTTAGCGGCACGGAAGTGCTTTCGGATGTCGCGGATACATTCGCCCGCTACGTTGCGTTGCCGGACGGTGCTGGCAATGCGCTCGCCTTGTGGACGGCGCACGCACACTGCTTTGAATCGTTTGTGTGTTCGCCGCGCTTGAACATTTCATCGCCGGAAAAAGGTTGTGGAAAAACTACTTTGCGGGACGTGCTGGCCGTTTTCATGCCGCGCCCGCTGGCGACAGAAAATTTGAGCGCGCCAGTCTTGTTTCGTGTGATTGAATCGCACAAGCCGACGGTGCTGGCCGACGAGTGCGACGCATGGTTGCGTGACAATGAGGAACTTCGCGGAATGTTTAATGCCGGACACCGGCGCGGCGGACAGGCATTGCGGTGTGAAGGTGACGGTCACGAAGTCCGGGCGTTCAATGTATTCGCCCCCGCCGTGCTGTGCGGCATTGGCGCGCTGCCTGGCACACTTCACGACCGATCAATAATTATCCGGATTGAACGCGCGAAGCCCGGAGAATTGCGCGAGCGTTTCGATTCGCGCAGCATTGAACGGGAAATCGAGCTTTGCCGCAAGCTGGCGCGATTTTGCGCTGACAACAAAGCGCGGCTTGAAGCGTGCGACCCGGCGTTGCCGTCCGGCGCGTTCAATCGCCTTGCTGATAACTGGCGTCCGCTTTTCGCCATTGCCGAAATTGCGAGCGGCGATTGGCCGCAACGCGCCGCCGCTGCGTTCGCCAAGCTCACGGCCAAGACCGACGCTGACGCGCAAGGCATAAACACAATGTTGCTGGCCGACATTCAACATATTTTTTGTGGAACCAGTGCCGAGCGGATGTTTTCAAAGTCTCTGGTCGAAGCGTTATGCGCCATGACAGACCGCCCGTGGCCGGAAGCACACAAGAGCAAACCAATCAGCGAGACGTGGCTGGCACGCCGCCTTCGCACTTTCGGCGTGTCGTCAAAGACACTTCGCATTGCAGACGGGCGCGGCAAGGGTTACGAAGCCGCCGATTTCGCCGACGCTTTCGAGCGTTACTTGCCAGCGGAACAGGAATCCAAGCGTGACGGCGTGACAATGGCGGAAACCATTGATGATTCTCAATTTTCAAAGCGTGACAACAAATCGGATTGTCACGCCTCTGAAATTCACGAAACACCTGAAAATGTTGGATTGTCACGGTGTCACGCTTCAAATACGCCGGAAAAGGAAAAAGAACTGACTGACGCGATGCTTTTATGACGGCACAAGAAATTTATCTTGAAGCAACCCGGCGCGGATTGCGGCTTGAACTGGCTGGCGACAAACTGGCCGTGATCCCCGCAAAATTGTGTCCGCCGGACTTTGCCGACGTGCTGCGCCAGCACAAGGGCGAGCTTTTGAACTGGCTTGAATCCCGCGCCGCTGGACTTGCGCCTGATTGTGCGGCGTGGCTTCACATCGCCCGGCAAATTTTGGCCGGTGAATTTGACGGCTGCGACAATTCCACCCGCGAAAGCCTGACAATTGGCTTGCGGTCAATCTCTCACCCGCTCGCCCGCCGTTCACTTGAAAAATTAAATTTCAATTCCCGCAAAATATGAATTCAAAACAAACAATTCCGGCAATCGCAAAAATTGCACCGCCGTTGTTGCTAGGCGTCGTGATTTTCTCCGCGTTAAAATGGATTTTTTCCGACGACGACACGGAAAAAAAGCCGGAAATTAAGCCTGCGGACGCAGGAACGGAAAATAACCGGAAAGCTACGGTTGTTCCTGTGGTTTCCGAACTAATTTCCGTTCCGCCCGTGCCGGAAATTCCGGCCAAGTCCGCAATAATTTCCGCTCCATCCGCTACAAGACCGTTCCTTCCGCCATTTTCCGCTGCTAAAATCCCAGCAACGCAAGCTCCGCCGCCGATCAAACGGAAATTCGTAACACGGCATGACATGGAAACCATTTTCCAGCGCGGCGCACGCGGCTTAACGCGGACAGCGGCAGTTGTGGCTCTGAAAAATCTTGGTTTCAGCAAAACGGCGGCGTATGACGCGCTTTCAGAGGACGGGCGTTTTTCCGATTGGCTGCAATTTGAGCCGGACGGAATAATTACTTGGACGGAATGAGTGAAAATTATCGGAAAACTCGGTTGTTTCCGGCGGAATACAGCGGTTTCCGCCAATTTCCGGCGGCTCAAATCACACAAAATTACTTGTCCGGCAAGTTGTGTGGATTTCAGGATAATTTGTTGGGTGTTTGTTAAGCCTTGCCGCGCTGTTTTTTTTAATCTAATATCGGAGCGTTCGGGAAATTATGTAAAATCAAAAACTAAAAATTTAGCGTAGCTTTGGCTACTGGCTCATCAGAAAACCGCGAATTTTCGTCACAAAGCCATTCCAAGCACGCGCCACCGGGCGCGGCTTGGCGGGTTTCTTGTGACAGGCGCTTCGCGGTGCCTCTGATGAGAGCACGTCAAGTTCGCGCCTTTTAATTTTTGAAATCCAACTGGCTAACTATGAGAATGAAATTCAAACATACAAAATGGAAAATTATTTGTGCGAGCATTTTTGGTTTATCGGTGCTTTGCGTCTTGTGGTTTTGGCACGCATATACGCCGCTGGATAAAAGCCCCGTTATTGAATCTTCAACGAATGTCAGAAATGTCGTGAGCAAAGCACAAACGTCCCCATCAAATGCAATTGGCTTTTTCCCTACAAATAAAATTATTGTTAATACGAATGCGGTGACGGCAACACTTCCATTTGTCACTAACACCATAAAAAATCCCGTCACAAACAATGACGATCAAATCAGTGCCAGTGCCTTGAAGCAGATCGGCGCATTGGAAGCTGAAAAGTCGCAGCGCACGCCGATTCAGCAAAAAATTGATTCACACTTGCTTTACGCCGATAAAATGCAGCGCGGCGAACTCATCGCGGAAGGTGTGCCAACGCAACGGCTGAATCTGGATCGTGATAATCAAGGACGTATATTGGTGGACATCAAGGCGGATGTTACGCAATCGCTCCTTCAACGCATTGCCGCTTTAGGTGGTGACGTTATTAACAGTTATCCCGAATACCGCGCAATTCAGGCAGGGATTCCGCTTTCTGAAATTGAAAACCTAGCTGCGCAAAAGGAAGTTGCATTTATCCGGCCAGTCGTCCATGCCATGCAAAACAGCGTGGACAGCGAAGGCGATTACACGCATCAAGCAAATACCGCCCGCGCTAATTTTGGCGTGAATGGGACAGGCATTAAAATAGGAGTCATTTCCGACAGCGTGGATCATTTGGCTGGTTCTCAAATTGATGGCTTGGTGACGGTGTTGCCGGGACAGGACGGTATGCCAGCAACAGGTGAAGGAACTGCAATGCTAGAAATTGTCAATGACTTGGCTCCGGGGGCACAGCTTTATTTTGCGACACGCGGGACAAGTGAAGCTCAATTTGCATCCAATATACAAAATCTACGCTCCACATACGGTTGCGATATTATCGTGGATGACATCTTGTATTCTGACGAATCTCCATTTCAGGATGGAATCGTGGCGCAGGCGGTCAATACCGTAACCGCGAGCGGCGCAATGTATTTTTCTTCTGCCGGCAATTCAGGAAATAAAGATGATGGAACCAGCGGGACTTGGGAGGGAGATTTCGTGAATGGTGGAACGGCGGGCACGCCGGTTAATGGCAAAGGCGGATTCATTCATAGCTTCGGTTCGGCGAACTACGATATAATTTCTGAAACGAGCAGTGACAATCAGCCTACGGTTTTGTTTTGGACAGACCCTTTAGGTGCTTCAACAAATGACTACGACCTTTTCGTTTTAGACCCCACCGGCACGATGGTTGTAGATTCTTCCACAACAACGCAGAACGGCACTCAAGACCCTTATGAGGGGGTATATCCAACTAATGCAGGTGAGCGTATTGTCGTGGTTTTAGCGTCGGGCACCAGTCGTTTTCTTCATATAGACACGGAACGGGGACAACTAGCCATTAGCACACAAGGTTCAACCAGAGGACATGACTGCGCCACGAATGCTTTCGATGTCGCCGCGACGGATGCAAAAAATTCCTATCCCAATCCATTTACAGGCGGAGCAGCCAACCCCGTTGAAACTTTTAGCTCCGACGGCACGCGGCGCGTTTTCTTCCAAGCGGACGGCACTCCAATCACTCCGGGCAATTTTTCATCTTCGGGCGGCGCGGTGCGACAAAAGCCGGACATCACCGCCGCCGATGACGTAACGACGGATATTACAGGCTTCGAGCCATTCATAGGCACTTCTGCCGCCGCACCTCATGCCGCTGCCATTGCCGCGTTGTTGAAATCGTATAACCAAAACCTGACGCCATCTCAAATTCGCACGATTCTCACCAATACAGCTTTGGACATTATGGCTGCCGGAATAGATGGGGATTCCGGTGCGGGAATCGTCATGGCTCTGCCAGCTTTGCAGCAGTCACCAGTGCCCACGCCCATAACGGCACCGGCTTCAATCGTTGGAAACGCAATGGGCGGAATTATCACATCGGGCGATTATCCATTTGTTGACAGCGGCGGTTATTTTTTACTCATCCCGGCCAATTCAGGAAACACATATCAGCTAGTTGAAATTGATGATGAGGAAGGGGTGTATTCAGTTTCGACCGCGAGCGGCACTTATTCTTATTCCGCTAGTGGCTCAACCGGCCTGTTCCAATTAGTAGATGGTTCGGATACGCTAAAGGGCAATTTGAATTTTTCAACAACCAACATGGGCGATTACTTGTTGACCAATGTTTCTGTGGCTCCGATAGTCGCCAGCCAAACGGGTGAATATGAATTTTATCAAGCAGCGGTTCCCGCCTCGATTGCTGGTAAAACTTTTCGATGTTTCATTCAGAATGGAATTTCACCCTACTTAACAACGGGGACATTTGACTTCAAGGTTGCGGCATCCGGGTCTGGATACGCAATTGTTGATTCCGAAACGGGCATTACAAACAGCACGGGAACTTACTCGTATTCAAAACTAAATTCATCAACAGGTCAGGTTCAATTAAATGATTCTGGGGTTGGAACGGAAACGGGTTACTTCGCTTTTTCAAGTGCCATCGAGGGAGAATTTTTAGCGACGCAGCCTTCGTCCGGCGGTTTTCAAATTGGACATTTTGTTCTTGTAGATACGACCAGTCCAAGTTTGAGCATTCAATTTCCGACGGCGGGCGCACGGCTTACCAATGTTCTGATAACCGCGAAAGGAACGGCCACGGATAATGTTCAAGTTGCCGGTGTTGGTTATCAGTTGAACACGAACGGTTGGCTGGCGGCAACTGGAAGCACAAATTGGTCTGCCCCAAATTTGACGTTAATTCCGGGAACGAACATTTTTAGTGCCTATGCGGTAGATACCAGCGGTAACATTTCGACCACCAACCAAGTCAGTTTCGTTTATGTCTTGAGTGCCGTGTTGACGGTGCAGACGAACGGAAGCCGCACTATCAGTCCGAATTACAACGGAGCGTTATTAGAAATTGGCAGTAATTACATGATGACGGCCACTGCCGCGACGGGATTCGGCTTTGTAGGTTGGACGGGGAGCATCATAACCAATGGCGCGACGCTGAAATTCACTATGGCATCAAATCTGACGTTCACGGCCAACTTTGTTGACGTGACCAAGCCGACATTAAGCATCACAAACGTAACGGCGGGAATGAGTGTGAGTAACGCGGCCTTCACGGTGAAAGGCACGGCGGGCGACAACGTAGCGGTGTCCAACGTGTTTTATTCATTGAACAGCATGGGCTGGAGCAACGCGGTAACGGGGAACAATTGGTCTAACTGGACGGCAGCGGTGACGCTGACGCCGGGCACGAACACAATTGCGGCCTACGCGGTGGACACCAGCGGCAATGTTTCAACCACCAACACGCTGAAATTTGTTTATGTGGTGACAAACCAGCTTCAAGTAAGTGTGTCCGGTTTGGGAAGCATTTCACCCAATTATAGCAATGCTTGGCTGGTTGTGGGGCGCAATTACAGTATGACGGCGACCCCGGCAACCGGCTTTATATTCACCAACTGGACGGGCGGAACCAATCTGCCGCTGACTATTATCACCAATGGGGTGACGGTGCAGTTTTTGATGGCCTCGAATTTGATGTTGCAGGCCAATTTCGTTGACGTGACCAAGCCAACGCTTACGATCACAGCACCAACGTCAGGCCAAAAAATGACGAACGCTCTTGTAATCGGCATCGGCACGGCTGCTGACAACTGGCGGGTCAGCAATGTTTGGTATCAACTAAATGGCGGGGATTGGAGCATGGTGACGACCGCCAACAACTACACAAATTGGACGACCCCCGTATTGACATTGATCGCCGGAACCAATTCGCTGAAAGCATACGCACTGGATTTGGCTGGAAACATTTCAATCACAAACAGCGTAAGTTTTGTGTCGAGCAATACATTCATGCTGCAACTTAATTTTGCCCTGCCACAACCGCTCACCAGCACCGGCTTGAATTTCAGTCTGCAAATTTCACCGGGATTGAACGGCCATATTCAATTTTCTACAAATCTCGCAACTTGGACAAGTTTGACCAATTTTGTGGGAACCAATACAACGCTGCATTTTCTTGATCCGGCAGCTACAAATTTCAGTCAGCGTTTTTATCGAGCAATAATACCATAGCCAATCCGTTTCGCTTCAGCGTATGACGCGGCGCGAAATCGTCCAAAATGAAATTGCGCGCATCGAAAACCTCGTGAAGGAATTCTCCGTGCGCGGAATCATAGAGGCAAAATCCCCGGAGCCGGGCGGCGGGTGCAATCTGGAGCGCAGACCGATGAGGCGAGCAATAGATTGACGCGACGACCGGCGACATATAATCGGCCTCTGATTCGCGCACATGATTCACGCATCCGCGCCCGTGGCGCATTGACGGTGAACTGGCTGAAGCAAATCAGTTGGCGGCAGGCGAAGCATTTGGGTTGGCAGCCAAGTTGGCATCACGGTTGGCATGAAGATTCGTATCTGGCGAAGCATCGAGCGCAGGAGACTAGTGTAGTGTCTCGTAAATAACTGGATGTATGTCACAGGTGTGCTATGCTCCTCTCATGCCGCGACAAGCAAACCCTGTGAATCTGATCGAAACGGACCGTCAAGAACTGGAACGCT
>JAKAZF010000077.1 GCA_021826605.1 Planctomycetota bacterium
TGGTAAATATCCTCGTTGTCGTCGCCGCAGCGACAGCTCAACTATCACCTGATCTCCTGCTCCAGCCCCGCCGTCGCAACATCGAGACTTCGTGTCGTCGTGTCTTTGTGGTAAATATCGTCGTCGCATCCCAACCTCTGTGATCCCTGTGCCCTGATACCTATCCGTCGTCGTCCCCTCCGTTTACCTCCGCTACCTCGTGGTAAATACCGTCGTGGCCGTCATCGCCGCAGCGACTGTCCCGTTGTTCGTTGAAACTGGCCGCCGCGTTGCAGAAGCGGTCACAGGCCCTCGCAAGTTCTGCGCTGGGGCTTATTTTGGTTTGGTTGTGAACCGGTGGCGGGGGTGTATAATGACTAAGATTAAGCGGATCATTTCCTCAACTTGAGACGGGAAAAGCGAATGATTCCAATCGACAAGTTGCCGTTGGATACTGTGCGTGAACTGGTACGCCTGGTGGCGACCATCGCCATTGACAAGCGGGCACAGCAACCTTCCGTGAAGTATCCGGCGGTTGTAAAAGTGATTCAGGAGGAACTGGCGCGATCCGATATAGCCGCTGATCAGGCGCCTGTTACAACGGGGCTTTCGCCACGGCTTGCGCGGGTGTTACCGCTTCTTTTGCAGGGGATGGATATTCAGCGGATCGCGGAAATTTTGGATCTAAGTAAGTATACCGTACAGGAATACGTGCAGGATATTTATCGGCACTTTGGCGTTAGCAAGCGGGCGCAACTTCAGGCGTTGCTGGCCACCCATGGCACGCGGAAAACGCCGGATCGAGGCAGTGCGGGCGGCGGCGGCTGTCGCCGCAGAGCAGGAGAGCAATAGAGAGTTGAGCAGTAGAGCGAATCGGGCCGCGGCCCGATTAGAACAGGTGTGAGTAGAACAGGTGAATAGTAGAGCAAATAGGGCTGGGACTATACTCAGCGCGGACATTGAGGATCCATTCAAAAATAGCCTAATTATCAGCGGCGACTATTGAAGCAGGCATCGTCGCTGATGCCGTTATACGGCTGCAAAGCCACGCCAACGGCACGAGGGACCGAAATGTCCCGCCAGAGGCCGTGTTGAGTATACGATCCAATTCACGCAACCACGGGAGGAATCCCGTGGTTGTTGCTCGGGAAACATTTGCTTGGCGCTTTACGGCTTTCCAAGCCATTGAGCAGGTGGCCGCAGGAGGCATTTCCACTTTGGCGGCAGCCACTTTTTTGAGCCAGCCTTATTTGCTCTACTGTCTACTCTCTAAGGTCTCCTGCTCTGCGGCGACAGCCGCCGCCTTGAAAGTAGAAAGTAGAAAGTAGACCGCAGGGGTTGCCTCATCTTGCGACAGCATCACTTTAGTCCCAGCCTTATTTGCTCTACTGTCTACTCTCTCATGTCTCCTGCTCTATTTTGGCCTGCGGCCAAAATCGGGGCGACAGGATTTGAACCTGCGACTTCCTGGTCCCAAACCAGGCGCTCTAGCCAGGCTGAGCTACGCCCCGATGCCCCTCTAATCTACCCGATTTTGCGGAATCATACAAAGAACGCGCCGGGCGCGGGCCTGTGGCCGATTCTGCAACGCGGCGGCCAGTTTCAACGAACAACGAGTAACGATCAGCGAGCAGTCGCTGCGGCGATGACGGCCACGACGGTATTTACCACGAGGTGGCGGAGGTAAACGGAGGGGACGACGACGAGTAGCCGCAGAGGGCACACGGATCACAGAGGTCGGAATACGACGACATAACCGCAAAGTAACGTAAGAACGCAAAGGGATGACGACGACGATATTTACCACAAAGACACGACGACACGAAGTCTCGATGTTGCGACGGCGGGGCTGGAGCAGGAGATCAGGTGATAGTTGAGCTGTCGCTGCGGCGACGACAACGAGGATATTTACCACACAGACACGACGACACGAAGGGACGACGACGATTGGCACCAGTAGGGCGCAGACTTGGGCAAAAAAACCACGTTAATTTTTTCTCTCTGTGTACTTTGTGATCTCTGTGGCTCGCCCCGTCGTCGCCACCCTCCGTTTACCTCCGTTTCCTCGTGGTTCAAAATCTCTTTTTGAAGGTTTCCCGTAGTTCAGCAAGCTTATCACGACGGAATTAACCACGAGGTAGCGGAGGTGAGCGGAGGTTTTTGTTGCGTGGACGGTAGAACCGGTCGATTCCATCCCGGAGGTGGAGGACATTGAAGTTAATCAAAAGCCCGACATTGTTGCCACTTAATTTCAGATACGAAATAATTTGCGCTTTGTGAATCGGCAGTATTGCCTCAACCGCCTTTAACTCTACAACAACCGATTCCTCCACCAGTAGATCGAGTCGGTATCCAACATCCAGGCTTACGCCGTCGTAAATCACGGGTAACTCCACTTGGTTACGCACGGCAAATCCATTCTTCCTCAGTTCATGAGCCAGGCACGCCTCATAGGTACTTTCCAATAATCCCGGCCCCAGTGTCGTGTGCACCCGCATGGCCGCGTTAATGATTCCATCAGTCAATTCTCGTAGTTCCAAATTATTATCGCGCACCATAACCTCCGTTTCCCTCTGTTTCCTCGTGGTTCACAAAAACTCTTTGCGCCCTTTGTTTCTTTGCGGTAAATCTGTCGTCGCCACCCTCCGTTTACCTCCGTTACCTCGTGGTTCAACGTTTCCCCCTCGGCGTCGCCGCACCGACAGGTCTACGCTCTACTGAAATCAGTCTGAAGGCAGTCGTGACGCAGTGAGAACGGCGCACATGGCCATGGCCAAGGTTGCTTTCACGTCGGCCATGGCTGGACATTGCGGCCCGAGTTCCGCCTGCATGGAGGTGACGGGTCGGCCAAGACCGCAGGGATTAATCAGATCGAAATAGCTTAAATCGGTGGTAACGTTCAACGCCAGGCCATGCAGTGAAATCCAGCGGCGCAGCTTCACACCAATGGCGCAGACTTTGGCCGGGCCGTTGGCCCCGCCGCGTCCGGATGCCAGCCAGACGCCCGTGGCACCCGCATCCCGCGATCCTTGTAAGCCAAAACCGGCAAGTGTTTGGATGACCGCCGCTTCCAATAGACGCATATACTCATGTATTCTTAAATGGTACTTGTTCAGCGGAATAATCGGATACATCACCAGTTGACCGGGGCCATGAAAGGTAATATCACCTCCGCGATCCGTTGATTCCACGGCCACGCCGCGCTGGGCCAGCAATTCAGCGTCCGCCAGCAGATGAGCCGCCGCGCCGGGATGACGACCAATGGTGATGACCGGCGGATGCTCCACCAGCAGCAGCACGCCCGAAGCACACCGTCCATCGGATACCTTTTCATGCCAGGCCAATTGCGCATCCCAGGCACTGCGATATTCCATCCGCCCGAGGTCTACAACTGTCGGCACAGGTAACGCCTGATTATCTCCGGAGCCGGACATTGGCGTGGCGGACATTGTCAGCGCAAGCGGCGCAGGGGACCTGGACCGGGTGCCGCTCATTGCGCCGCCTTCGGCGCCGCACGATCGCGTGGTACCACCGATCGCGTCGGACGCTTAACTTCATTGCTCTTCCGAAGAGCCGCGGATCGCTTGTCGGTGTCATGATTTGTCCTGATGGCGGCTGCGAGCACATCATCGACGGTCTTGACGAAAATGAACTTCATATCCTCTTTAAGCTGGCGGCGGACTTCCTGCAGATTCTTTTCATTGCGGTCGGGCAAAATCACAGTCTTGATGCCGGCATGTTGGGCGGCAATGACCTTTTCCTTGACGCCGCCAATGGGCAATACCAAGCCGCGCAGCGTGATTTCACCAGTCATCGCCGCATCGGGCCGCACCGCCTTATTGAGGAACAGCGATGCCATGGCGGTGTACATCGCAACTCCCGCCGAAGGGCCATCCTTGGGAACCGCACCGGCGGGCACATGTACGTGGACATCAATGTTTCCGAAAATTGCGGGGTTCAGGCCGAGTTTCTCCGCCTTGCTCTTAAGCAGCGAATACGCCGCATGGGCGGATTCGCGCATGACATTGCCGATCTGGCCGGTCAAGCGCAATTTCCCTTTGCCGGGCATGCGCGTGGCTTCGACAAACAGTATGTCGCCGCCGGCGGGTGTATATGCCAGGCCCGTTGCCACCCCCGGTGTGGCGGTACGCAGCGCCACTTCGCTTTCGAAAATCGGCGGGCCGAGATAATGGATCAGATCATCGGGTTTGATCGTGATTTTCGACACGGGTTTCGCGGGAGATTCCGCGGGAGTCGCGGTGCCATTTGAGGATGACTTCTTAACCGCCACGGGCCTATTGGCCGAAGTTTCCACCATTTTCGCCGCTACACCGCGCATGACTGAACCAATTGTACGTTCAAGATTTCG
The DNA here is from genome assembly GCA_021826605.1 of Planctomycetota bacterium. The sequence goes on from JAKAZF010000077.1 coordinate 4,349, forward strand.
CACGCCCGCCTCGCGGGTATAAAAGTCAATGATGGCTTCCAGTGTGGCGGGGCGGACTTCACATTGCCGGCGGGTGACGCCATTTTCACGCAATTGGCGTGGAACCAGATATTTTCGGGCGATCAGCAGCTTATCCTGCTGAGTGTAGCCGGGGATTTCAATAACCTCCATACGATCACGCAGAGCCGGCGGAACGGGTTCCATGTAATTGGCGGTGCAGATGAAAATGATATTGCTTAGATCAAATGGCACGCCCAGGTAATGATCCTGGAAGGTGTTGTTCTGTTCCCGGTCCAGTACCTCCAACAGGGCCGCCGATGGATCGCCGCGAAAGTCCGCGCCGAGTTTATCGACTTCATCCAGCATCATCACCGGGTTGTTGGTGCCGACCTTCCGCAATTCCTGAATGATGCGCCCCGGCATGGAACCGACATACGTCCGCCGATGGCCGCGGATATCCGCCTCATCGCGCACGCCCCCCAGGCTCATGCGCACGAATTTGCGTCCGAGGGATTCGGCGATGGATTTTCCAAGGCTGGTTTTACCAACGCCCGGAGGCCCCAGGAAGCAGAGAATCGGCCCGCGCCCGGTCGGGTTGAGCTTGCGCACGGCCAGAAATTCGATGATGCGCTTTTTGATTTTTTCCAGATCATAATGGTCGCGATCCAGAATGGCCCGGGCGCGGCGGATGTCCAGATCATCTTTTGTGGATTTACTCCATGGCAACTCCGCGACCGTTTCAAGAAATGACCGAATCACACCGTATTCCGGTGACGCCTGCGGCACCGAGGCCAGGCGGGACAATTCACGATCAGTTTCCTTTTTGACCACCTCGGGAACTTTGGCTTCATCAATGCGCTTTTTGAGATCGGCCAGTTCCTGGCTCTGTTCATCGGCCTGTCCGAGTTCCTTCTGAATCGCTTTGAGCTGCTCCTGAAGAAAATAATGGCGCTGATTTTTATCAATGCTGGAGCGCACCTGCGATTGGATTTTCTCTTCCAGCTCCAGCAATTCAATGCGGGTGGCCAGCTTTTCACGCACCATGATCAAGCGTTTGACCACATCGGTTTCCTGCAGCAGCGCCAGCTTGTCCTCCACCGAATCATGAAGATTGGCCGCTAGAAAATCAGCCAGGGTGGATGGAGAATCAATGTCATTGATGATGCCGGCGGCTTCATCGGGGATATTCGGTGATAACTCAATCATGCGTTTAGCCGCCTGCTGCACGCTGCGCACCAGCATGTCCGTCTCCGGGCCGGCGGTGACAATTGCATCGGGCAGTGCCTCCACCCGCGCTTTGAGATATGGCTCCTGCTGTACGAATTCCAGCACGCGGAAACGCACCAGGCCGTGCACGACGATGCTCTGCTGTCCATCCGCCGGGCGCAGCATTTTTAAGACAATCGCGACGGTTCCGACGGTGTGCATATCCGCGGGCTGCGGATTCTCCACGCTCTGATTTTTCTGAGTCAGTACGCCCAGGAGTTTCTCTCCCGGCATGATGTCGTCAAGAAGCCGGCGGCTTTTGTCGCGCGCAATGGTCAGCGGGATAACCGCCCCCGGAAATGCCACCGCATCACGTACCGGCAAAACGGCGATGATGTCGGGAATTCGCACCTGATGCAACATCGGCCCGCTGACGTTGGCTGTGGTTGATCCGCCTTCCGGGGCCGGAGCATTGTCGTTCTTGGGCAATTCTTCCGCCACCGGTCCGGCCTCAGTTGTATGTTCTTTGTTTTGTTCCGCCATGCTATCCCGCATTTACCTTTCGTTATTTACATGTTGTCCATCGCCATGTCCATCGCATCCGCCCCGTGTCGTCATTGACTTTTTGGCAATCGGATCCAGAGCATCCCAGCATCATAATGGGCGGAAACATTCGTTTCATCCACATTGTCCGGAATTTCCACGGATCGGCCAAACCCGCCATGGTCAATTTCCATCAAGTGCACGGCGATGGCCTTTTCCTTCCCCGCGGGCATGGGGCACATTCGCCGTCCCCGAATCAGCAACTGTTTCCCCGCAACGCTGACCTCAATGGCATTTCGATCCATGCCGGCCAAATCCGCGCATACAATAATGGCATTTCGCGTTTCATATACATTCACATTGGGCCGCCAGGAGTCCGTCGCCCAGGATTGAAACATACCCCGGTTCATCACAGCGTCGGCCAGCGCGCGGGCCATACGGCTCATCATCGCGGATTCTTCCGCACCGGCCAATTCAGTTGTGGTCATAATAAACTCCTTGGCTAGGATAAAGACCCAACCGGCGATCCATCCGCCCGGTTAGACCACTCGCAATTATTGTAATTCCCCGGCCCGCAATGGCCAACCAGTCGCGTGCGCCGTCGTGTGCGTCGCGTCGTGTGGGGTGTGGCGGCGGCTGCGGCAGCAGCCGCAGAGCAGGAGTTTGGAGAGAGTAGATAGTAGAGCGAATCGGGCCGCGGCCCGATTAGAGCAGGTGTGAGTAGAACAGGTGAGCAGTAGAGCACAAGCCAACAACAATCAACGAGCAACGAGCAACAAACAACTGGCAGGCCCCCTGCGGTCTACTGAGTACTTTCCCGACACCGACGACTGCCGCGGGAAACGCGCGGTGCAAGCACGCGCGGCTAAAAGAGGGATGGGGCGTCCCGGCTTTACGTCCGGATTTATTGCCACGCTCAAGGGGTTTCAAAAAAATGCCACGCCCTAATTGACTGACCATTTTTTTATTGACATCCATCCTCCGGGTATCCTATACTTAACTTAGAGATTAAAGCGCGTGGATTGCCGCGCATGGCTTGGCAGGGGGTACGTGGCGGTTTCAACTTCAGCGCTTCGTGGCCTCTTGCCGGGATGCAGGGGGCAGCAAAATGCCACCGCCCGGTTGTTCTGTGAAGGAGCGGTTATGAAAATCAGCAAGCTTACTATAAATCGCCGCGGCTTTACACTCATTGAACTACTGGTAGTGGTGGCCATTATTGCGTTGTTAATTGCGCTGTTGTTGCCGGCGTTGGCCAAGGCCCGGCAATTGGCGTATGTGGCCGCCTGTGAATCCAACGAAAAACAACTCGGTGCCGCGATGCAGGCATATTTGGCGAATAACGACGGCAACACGTTTTATTCTGCGGTGTATGGTCCCGGTTCAACGGTAAACCAGAACACCGGCGGCGTGGGCGACTCGCCTTACGGTAGTGTCTCTTCGCCCCAATATAATGCGACTACAGGGACTGGATTGGTATCTTCCGCCCAGTGGATTTCGGCTTTGGGACCCTATCTTGGAATTCCCATGAAACCAATTCCGCCGTTGCCGGCCCCAAGCTCTGGCAATCCACACCCAGCGTATTCTGGCAATATCCTCAGCTACAACGGCATGGTTGGTTATCGGGCGGGGATTTTGGAATGTCCGGTGACCGTCGGCAATAATGGCGGATACTATGCAGCCACGAATGCGACCAATATGTGGTGGGTCCCGGCGAATGCTGGAATTGCATATTATCAAATGGGCTGGTGGGGCAGCTATGGTTTTAATTCGAACTTACAGAACAATTCGGAGAATCAGTATCCTCCGGCAGCAGGATATGGGGCCGGTTTCGAAGGCTGGCCATCGCATTTGCTGGGGAACGTTCCGAGCACGATAGTTCCACTGTTTGTTGACGCAATGCAACCGGGGATTCAGCCCGCGCCGATTTTTGATGGATTGGCCCCAACGAATTATGGTGCCCTTCCCCCTGCGAATCTCAGCGGAACTATCGGTGGTTGGCCCCAAAATAATATTCTTATTGATCGTCACGGTAACGGCTCGACCAATGTTGTGTTTCTTGACGGTCATGTGGAGAACATGCCTGTGATCAAACTATTTTTGTTGCATTGGGCAAGTGGCAATAGTGGTGATGTTGGAGGGCCATTGACACAGACGGAGTATGCCACGCTACAAACCTACATTGCCAATAACACCAATTGGCCGGCATCAGCAGCGCAGTAGATTTCCCGGCAAACCGTTGCGTGGCGTAACTTGGATAATCGCTGCATGGGAAGATGAGCCAATTTAGATCAATTTAATGAGATTGTTCGCGGCATGCCGTGTATCCCGCGCAGCACTTTTCGGCACAGTTATTCAAAATGTTGCGGCATCTGCGGCTCCGTTTGAGATCATTTTGATTGCGGCGCAGCAATAATGGGAACATTCCGATCAATATCTCGAAACCATCATCGCTCAAGGGTTCGAACTGTATATGTAAACTGTGGGATTGATATCATTGACGGCAGTAAGACCAGTACCGGCATTAGCACCGTAGTTTGCAAGTGTAGGCCCATAGCTATAGAAACATGGCGCGTGAAAGCCGGGGGTTGGTGGGTTGTAGCTCGGGGGCGTAGGGAAATTATTGTAGCCACCTTTATCACCCGGTAGAAACACAAAGGCGGGTGGCATTGCGGCAAATTGGGTTACGCCAGTTCCCCCAGTCACGTATTGCGATGAGGAATTCGTCGGAAGCAAATAGGTGTAAATGGGGGCGTTCGGCGGATTATAGTTCCATGGTGGGGCGGCATTCTGCCATTGCGATGGACTGGTGAAGTATTGCGGATAGGGATAGAGCAAATTGTACGGACCGGTTTTAGCGTAGTCGGGGTTGA
>JAKAZF010000078.1 GCA_021826605.1 Planctomycetota bacterium
CCGATGCGCAGGCTGTGCAGCAGTGTGCGGCGCAGCATGGTATCACCGATGTTGCCAAAACCGATCATGACGTGCTGGTGGGGATGCTGTTTGAACGTCTGGCGGAACCCAGACTTAATGACTTGGACCAGCCCGTTTTTGTGTATGACTACCCCGCCGGCTTATGTCCGTTGACCAGGCGCAAAACCGGGCAGCCGCACCTGGCCGAACGATTCGAGCTGTATATTGCGGGAATGGAACTGGCTAATGCGTATACGGAACTTAATGATCCGTTTGTGCAGCATGAGACATTTTCGGCTCAGCTTGCCGGATTGAAAGAAGAAGATTCCATGGCCCGCATGGATCATGATTTTGTTACAGCCCTGTGCCATGGTATGCCACCGGCGGGGGGGCTGGGTATCGGCATTGATCGGCTGGTGATGCTGCTGACCAACCGGACCAGCATTCGCGATGTGGTGTTATTCCCGTTGCTTAAGTCCCGGGGTGCCGGGGCGGCGGACGCGCATGCCTCCACGGATGATGCATAAATAAGGATATGGATATTTCACCGGCAGTGCTCATCTGACGGTACTTACCTGATTTTTGATGTACAAAATATTTCTCTGTTTCCGGTATCTTACGCGCAAGGGAATTGTCCTGTTTCCCGTGTTGGCGGTCTGGCTTTGCGTGATGATGCTTATTATCGTCAACAGCATCATGACCGGCTTTGTTAATCGTGTTCGAGATGCGGGCCGCTCACTGATGGGTGACGTGGTCATTCAAAGCGATTCCATGGCCGGCTTCCCCTATTATCGCCAGGTTCAAAAGCAATTGGCACTGCTCCCACAGGTGAAAGCCAGCACCCCGGTAATCAGTGGGTACGGATTGTTTAATCTGCCGGAATTTCAGGTCAATACCGGTGTTCAGGTGATGGGCGTTGAAGCGGAAAGTGAATCAAAGGTAAGTTCATTTGGCACCAGTCTGTTCTGGCAGTACAAAGCGCCCATGCAGGCCGTGCAGGATCTGCGCGCAGCCGGCTTCCCCGTCAGTCGTGAAAAGCTTCTGGCTTATGCTCAGAAGCGCCTGCTGGCGGCGGCCAAAGTGGAACATGCGCGGCAACAGGCTTTTGCGGATCTCAAACCGGTCAGCAGCCATGCCTGGTTTGCGGCCATCAGGCAACATTGGCAGGTTATTGCCCATGAGGATTATCAGCAGGCGGTCTACAAGGAGAATCGGGCGGATCGCGATCTGCGCATGGTGCAGGCTCTGCCCAACGGATCGTTTGCCAATGCCGCGGCACTGCGCAAGGCTCTGGTTCCCGTTGCGCCGACCTTCGCCCCGCCTCCGCAGGCTTCTGATCGCTACATGACCGCGTCGGACGAGCCGAAAAATGGCTGTGTGATCGGCGTGGATCTTGGTTTGTATAAGCGCGACCGCTTCGGCCATTATCATCGCCCCCCTGGCGTTCGGTTTTCACCGGTCATTATTACCATGGTGCCGGTGACCATGAAAGCGACGCTGGCGCAGCCGCAGAGCCGCCGGTTTATCATCGTGGACGATTCCCGAACCCGGGTGTACGCGGTAGATTCCAAGACGGTCTATATTCCTTTCCATGTCGCCCAGAAGATGGCATTTATGCAGCGGCAGGATCTGCTTGATGGCGGCGTACGTCCGGCGCGATGCAGTGAAATTCAAGTGCTGGTGCGGCATGATTCCAGTGAAGCTGATATTCTCGCCGCCCGCAAGGCAATCGCCCACGTGGTGCATCAACTGGAATTGCTGCACCCGCAGATGGAAATTGCCGGCATCCGGGTGCGAACCTGGGATCAGGTTCAGGCTGAGTATATTCGGGCGGTGGATAACGAACGCAATATGATCACATTTTTACTGGGACTCATGAGTCTGGTGGTGATCATCGTCATATTCCTGATATTCTACATGCTGGTGCGTGATAAAACCCGCGACATCGGCATCATCAAGGCCATTGGCGGCAGCGAGGAAGGGTTGGGCGCAATATTTATCCTTTATGGAATGCTTATCAGTTCAGCCGGAGCGATTTTGGGGTTATTTACCGGAGTCTGGTTCGTACGCAATGATAATTGGATACATGACCATATATTATGGCGCATATTCGGTATTTCGATATGGAATCGAAAAATTTATGTCTTTTCAAAAATTCCCGATCAGGTTGACCCTCATGCGGTCATGTGGATCGTGATTTTTGCCATCCTGGCCGGCCTCCTGGGGGCCTTGATTCCCGCGATTATCGCCGCCCGGCAAGATCCGGTGGAGGCGTTGCGTTATGAATAGCCTTCGTCACAGCAAAGATTTGTCCATGCGCCGGCCGCTGCTGGAATTAAGCAATATCAGCAAAACATTCCGACTCGGGCCGGCGGAGGTGCGGGTGCTAACGGGAGCCGGTCTGACCGTATATGAAGGTGAATTTGTCGCGCTGGTGGGGGCCTCCGGTTCCGGCAAGAGCACTCTGCTGCACATTGCCGGAGCGTTGGAAGCTGCCGATGAAGGCTCCGTGATGTTTAAAGGGCAGGACCTCAGCCGCATGTCCCGGCGCTATCGGCATCACCTGAGGAACCGCTCGTTTGGTTTTGTGTTCCAGCTTTATCATCTCCTGCCGGAATTAAGCGTGCTGGAGAATGTGTTGCTTCCGGCAATGGTTTGTGCGCCATGGTATAAAGCCTGCATCCGGGCCAGACCAGGGAAGCGGCGCGCATTGGAGTTGCTGGAGCAATTCGGATTACAGGATCGCCTGCGGCACAGACCGTCGCAGTTATCCGGTGGCGAACGCCAGCGGGTGGCCATTGCCCGGGCTTTGATCAACGAACCCGCCCTGGTTTTAGCCGATGAACCTACAGGCAATCTTGATCCCAAAACCGGGCAGACGATCCTGGATGTGCTGCGCGGCTTGCATAAAGGCAGTGGTCAGAGCATATTGCTTGTTACGCATGATGTGAATATTGCGGCCCAGGCGGACCGCGTCGTGACGTTGCGGGATGGAAAAATTGTGGACAGCACGCCATCGGTCAGATGACATTGGCCTCTGCGTATGAATTCGGAAACGTTGCATATGGCGCTATGGCGACATTTTATAGCCAAGATTTCACAGGCTCCCGATGAAGAAGAGCAGATGCCTGCGATGTCGTTTGGTGATCATCTTGATGATTTGCGCAAGCGCCTGATTTTGTCGCTGCTCGGAGCCGCCATTGGCATTGCCGTCTGCACGATTTTTGCCAATTATATCATCGATTTTCTCTTTCAGCCTTATCTGCTGGCACTGCGTTATTCCGGTTATCCGCAATATCTGCTTTACAATAAGCCCGCCGGCAACGTCATTATGTACCTGATGCTCGGTATCAAGGCCGGATTGGTACTCACCAGCCCGTGGATCATTTATCAGTTCTGGCTCTTTGTGGCGGCGGGGCTTTACCAGCGTGAACGTTCCCTGGTGTATCGGTACATCGGACCGAGCATCTTTTTGTTTATAGCCGGTGTGGTGTTCTTCTTTGTCATCGTGCTGCCGATCATGTTGAAATTCTTTCTGGCCTTCAATCAACAGGTTCCAATGCCGAATTTACACCCCAATGCGGTGGAAAATTTCATTTATGGCGGCCACCTCGGTGTCAACAACTGGTCCAAGCTTCCCACCGGTAATGAGATCAAACCGCTGCTTATTCCCATGGTGCGCAGCAACCCCACGCATTTTCCCAAGCATCACATTGCGCTTTGGTATAACGCGGTACAGGGGCGAATGCTGATACATGCGGATGGAAAAACCCTGGCACTTAATGCGCAGCCCGCGGATTCGCTCTTTGCCCCGCTGCCCATGCTCCATGATTATCTCGGTTTCGTGACCATTATGGCTCTGGTTTTTGGTCTGGCATTCGAACTGCCCATGGTTATGATGGTGCTGGCCCAGATTGGTGTCATGCCGGCGCATAAATTTCGCCAGATGTGGCGTTATGCGGTATTGATTCTTGCCGTGCTTTCCGCGTTGCTGGCACCCACGCCTGATATTGTAACTTTTTCCAGTATTTTTCTGCCGTTGGTCCTGCTGTATGTCCTGGGACTGGTTCTGGCAACACTCGTTACGGTTCGGAAAGAATCGGACATCAGCGATGAAGAGACGACACGCGAGGACCAGGAATCTCCTTAAGCGCAGCAAGACAACAGCGGCAGGAATGTGTTATGTGGAGTCGTGCACGATTCAGAAAGGAATAACTGTGGGAACCAATCATTTTGCCGATCGCCTCACCGGTGCCATTCGTGAGAAAAGAACCCCGCTTATTGTCGGACTCGATCCGGTTTATGAAAATCTCCCGCCCGCGATCCTCAAGCAACCGGGCTTCAGTGACGGCAGTTCCTGTGCGGCATGTGTCGATGCGATTTCGGAATTTGGACGAAAGGTTATTCGCGCCGTGGCACCGCATGTTCCGGCGGTAAAAATCAACATCGCCTATTTTGAGCGTTATCTCTGGGACGGCGTTGAGGCATACTACAACCTCGTGCAGGAGGCTCATGGACACGGACTATTGGTAATCGGCGATGTTAAACGCGGCGACATCGGCCATACTTCCACACAATATGCCCTTGGTAATTTGGCTGACTGCAAATGGCAGGATACGGATACCACCACTGGTCCCGATGCCATTACCATTAATACCTATTTTGGCATTGATGGTATCACACCGTTTATGGATGTTGCCAGGGTGCAGGGGAAAGGGGCTTTCGCCCTTTTACGCACCAGTAACGCCAGTGCGGGGCAGATACAGGAAATTCCTGCCGCTGATGGCCGTCCTGTATTTTTGCACGTTGCGGAATTGATTGAAAAATGGGGTGGCACGTCACGCGGGCAATGCGGATTCAACAGCCTCGGAGCGGTGGTAGGGGCTACCAGCGGTACGGCCATTGCGCAAATTCGACAAGCCATGCCCCACACGCTGTTTCTTATCCCCGGAATCGGCGCTCAGGGCGGCAGCCTTGCCGATTGCGTGCCCGCGTTTAATGCTGACGGCCAGGGCGCTGTGATCTCCGCCAGCCGGTCAATTATTTTTGCCCACCGTGAAAGCCGCTACGCGGATATTCCCTCCGCGCAATGGACAACAGCCGTGCAACGGGCGGTCGTTGAAACCAAAGCTCAAATTGCTGATGCGATTAAGGCTTTTCAATAAGGTTCACATTTACGGCACGGATGGCTTTTCAGTATGACAAAACAACAGGTTAGCGGTAATTTGCGTGGTAAGCGCGTCGTGGTTATGGGGTTGGGACGCTTTGGCGGTGGGGTTGGTGTTGCCCGATGGCTGAGCCGGCAAGGAGCCAATGTGACGGTTACCGATCAGGAACCGCGGGAAAAACTGCAATCCAGTATTGCTCAACTCGCCGATTTTCCCATAACCTTTCAGCTTGGCGGCCATGATCCCGATATTCTCAATTCCTGCGACCTGCTGGTAGTCAATCCGGCGGTTGATAAAGCCCGTTCTGAATTCTTTCAACGGGCACTGAACAAACACATTGCCATGACCACTGAGATTAATATTTTCATGCAACATTGCCCGGCCCCAATCATTGGCGTTACCGGCAGCGTCGGTAAATCCACCACCACAGCCATGATCCATCTCGCCATTACCGCGGCATTAAAAAGCAGTCGCAGCGGTCGAACCTGCTGGTTGGGCGGTAACATTGGCCAGTCGCTTCTCGCCAATCTGGAGGATATCAAGCCTGATGATTTTGTGGTTCTGGAGCTTTCGAGCTTTATGCTTGAAGACCTGCCATGGATACGTCTTTCTCCGCATGTTGCCGTTGTAACAAATCTGGCAGGGAATCATCTTGATCGGCACGGCACGTTGGAAAATTATGCCGCCGCCAAACAGAATATGCTGCGTTTTCAACATGCGGATGATTGGGCCATTCTCAATGGCGATGATTCGATTGTCCGAACTTGGGCCGACGTTACTGCTGCCCGGGTCACATACTATCACTTGGAAAATAAGCAAGACATCGAGCTTGCGGTTCCGGGACGTCACAATCAGTCCAATGCCCGCGCCGCCCTTGCGGTGTTGCAGGCCGTTGGCCTGGCGGCGCACACTCCCGCCGCATCGACAGCTCTGGCACAATTTCCGGGCCTTCCTCATCGTTTGCAGTTGGTGCATACCAGTTCCAGCGGCGTGCAATGGTTTAATGATTCCAAAGCCACCACTCCCGAGGCGGCGATAACGGCTTTGGCCGCTCTGGAGAAAAAGACCTTTATTTGCATTGTCGGCGGTTATGACAAGCATGCGGATATGACAGAATTCTGCCGCAAATTGGCGCATAGCGCCGCAGCGGTGCTGGGAATTGGCGCAACCGGATCAGCATTGATTGCCGGAACCATTGCGGCGGGAGCTTCGCGAGAATACGCCATGTATGCCGATACGCTTGAGGGGGCCGTAACCTGCGCCAAAAACTGGATCACGAAACCAAACCCCGGTTCAAAGTTATTCAACTCTGTGCTCTTATCTCCGGGATGCGCTTCTTATGATCAATTCACCAATTATGAGCAACGCGGCGAAATTTTTACCGCTCTGGCCCGCCAATAGATTCTGTGCGAAGATGTTAGTGAGGTGTCATCCACGCTTCCCGCAACCAGCCGCAGTGACAACCGCCGACACCCTTGGCGGGTGTAACGGATACCTCCGTTTTCCGCCTCAAAATCTGAGGGCAATGCGTAGCAGTCGCCTGGCGATGACGTATCGACCCCGGATATTCAAGTTGCGATAACGGCATGTTGCATGACGCTTATTTGAACGGACGCTTCCAGGCTTGCCATCGTGTAAGACTCACGGTAAAACATTTACGGCAAATTCGCGGTTCCAACCGGTTCAATGAGTGTCACGCCTCCACTGGTCTTGGAGAGATTCCAGATAATGTGACGCGCCTGGCCATGAATACTTCCGCTGGCATTGGAGAAAATGGCATTTTGGCCATTAAGACCATACGCCTGCGCTATTTCGGTGGCAGCATCAAATGTCAGCATACCGGCGGCCAAGTTCAGGCCGCTGACTTGCAGTTCAGCAGTATTCGCGGTCACATGTTGCAACCGCGTTGGTCCGCCCATGCCCAGATCCACGCCATTCCTGGCCGCCGGGCCGGTATGATTTAATTTCGCCAGAATCTCATCGGCATCCAGCAATACCATGCCGGAATTGTGACTTGCAGCGTTACCAACGGCCGCTGTTGTGGGCGTGGGTAATGGTTTGGTGGGGCGGAACCGCAGGTGTACCTTACCGCGCAGATTAACCAGTCCGGTCCTGGCGTTATAGGTGAGTTCATGCGCCCATGAAAACCCGCTTTGACCGCGTTGTTGCGCAGTGTTGGCAGTCGTGGCGGGGCGGTAGTCTTCCAGAACCATTTCGCCGGCGGCGGGAATTTTCAGCAATCCTTCAACCGCATTGTAAATGAGTTTGGGGCCATTCAGTCGCATACGCGTAAGGAGCGTTCCGGTTTTGCCATAGCTGGCATCACGCGCCACGACGGTGTATCGGCCCATCGGACCCGAGGCAATTAACTGTGCCAGTTTCATCGCGTTGTGATCCGTCTTACGTCGCTGAAAATGAATCAGCATGGAGGGGGCTTGTAAGCTGCTGTGCTGGTCGGGCCGTCCCACAAGCGCTACACGCACGTTCCCGGCAAGTTTCGCCTGCTTGATTTTGGCTGAATACCGCATCTGTTTCAGCCATGACACCTCCACGCGCGGTTGTGCGGCTTTGGATGATTCCGGCATGCTCAATTCTCCGGCCCCCGGAACCGTCACCTGCTCAAGCTTGCGTTGCAATGTGATCGTCCGCCCCTTGAGCCAATCCGCTCCTTGATAAATGGTCGATTCGATGCTTCCTTTGCTGTCCGACCGCAGTGTCGCCGTGCCCGCCGCGCGATCGCCGGATAGTTCATATGCGGTAGCCGTAATTGGACGGCCGATATGATAAATATGGACAACGGTATTCTTCCATATCCGGAAGCGGCCGATCGTATATCGTCCACCGAGATTGTCTGCTGCAGCGCCCGTTTCCGCCGTGTGCAAGCCGCTGCGGCTTATCAATCTGGCACGAAGCATGCCTCCAGTAATGTTAAATTTTTCCGGAATGCCGCCGCTTTTGGTGGGCTTCTGGTAAAAAGTCAGTGCAATATGATCCGCAGCCTGCAATTCAGCCGGCACCGGAGCGCTGTGCGCAGCGGCTTGCCGGGTAAGAAGGACCAGATGTCGGCATGACATGCGGTTTGCATCCGCTGATGGCAGGCCCGCATTGGCCGATGAAATCGCCACATCTCCATCAGCCGAAAAATAACTTAATGCGCTGCCCGAGTGCTTGCCAGCAATCTGTATGAACCGGGCGGTAAATGTTTGAGCGTGCAGGGACGTCTGATTATTGGTCAAGGCCGCCGCGCCGCTGAGCATAATTTCCTTAACCGCCAATTTACCTTGTCCAATCGCCGGAGTTGTGGACTTAGATGTATTCTGCGATGGTGCCAGCCGGACGGCCAGTTGCTTGAGCCAGGATCCATGCCATGGATTTTGGCCGCCTCCCGCACCGGTCATTTGAAAGAATCCCGGACCGGTGAGTGTGGCACGATGCGTTAGGTTGCTGTATACCAGTGTTTCACAGGTAATGGAACCCATGGCCTTATCCCGAAGTTTCACCGGTTCTTTTCCTGTTGTCTGCATCGTGACATCCTGTTGGGCGGAATCGTATGTCACCTTTCCTGCAAAGCCCGTTCGAGTGGGGCCATCGTGCATGACCACTGGTTTTCCCGGGTCGCCTGTGGCCTGAAGAAATACATCTCGGCTGCCAGCCAGAACCACCGGTGAATGACGTATAGGGCGCAATGCCAGCGGTCCAGTCCAGTGTATGACCAATGCAGGGCTTTTCGCTTTAGAAACAGCATGTTGCGACGGACGGGTTCTTTTCGCCGGAGGTGTG
>JAKAZF010000079.1:0-8368 GCA_021826605.1 Planctomycetota bacterium
GGCGGCAGGAACTGACGTTTAATGACCGGTTTGCCGCGCTGCTTTCCCGCTGCCGGCAACTCGGTCTATCGCGGATTGCTTATCCGATTGAACGCACGTGGCGCGGTGGCCGGTCGCAAAAAGCCCCGGTGGGCTTTATATCATCCGGCCCCTCACACATGCTGCTGGTTCATGCGCTGCAGGAAATGGGACTCCTGGGCCACTTTCCCATGCTCAAACTGGCCATCAGTTATCCGGTCGATACCACGCTGGTAAACCAACTGGCTGAAATGTGTGAACGCATTATCGTTGTTGAAGAGCGCCGGAGCTTTATTGAACGGCAGGTGACTGATCACCTCACGCAACTTCGGCAGCTTGAGCCGAATCATCCGGCGGTCCGTACGCACATCTGGGGAAAAACGTTTCCCAACAACCGTCCCGGTATTCCATCCACGCGCGGATTGCACCCGTCTATCCTGATTGAATTGCTGACCGGATTTCTGCGTGATACACCCAATATTCCCCATGAGTTGTCCAATGGCCGGCTTACCGAAGAATTGGAAACCATCGCCTTGGCCAATAGCTCCAAGGTGGATGTGAATGTCCGTACGCCCGCATATTGCCCGGGTTGCCCGCACCGTGACTCTTCCAGCGCTTTGCTTGAAATCCGCGGTAATTTCCTCAACGCCCAGTACATGCAGCAACGCTACGGCAAGCCGGCCATGGACCTTGTGGCGCACGGTGATACCGGCTGTTACACCATGATGATGTTTGAACCCAATAAGCCGCTGATGCACAATTACAGCGGTATGGGGCTTGGTGGCGCCACCGGCGGGGGGGTGGATCCGTTTATCACCAATAAACAAATTGTATTCATGGGTGATGGGACTTTCTTTCATTCCGGACAGGTAGCCATCGCCAATTCCATCAATCAGGGTCAGGATATCACGTACATCATCCTGGAAAATGGCACCACCGCCATGACGGGCCATCAGCCCAATCCGACATTGCAGGAAGATATCACCGGATCAACCGTTTTGGCGCATGATATTGAGCGCATCGTCCGATCGCTGATTCCCGATGCCGCCGGAACCTTGCGCATTAAAGGCAAAGATGGCCGTGATGAGCCGCAGGCCCGGGTATTTCGGGTAAACCCCGCTGAACGTGATAAGTATAAAGAACTGCTCGAAAGCGTGATACTTCAGGATGGTGTCAAGATCATCATCGCCGACAAAGAGTGCGGTATTACATTTAATCGCCGCAAGCATCGCGCGGAAGTACAGGAAAAAAAAGAACACGGCTTTATCCGCTCCAAAGCGTACATGAATATCACCGATGAAGTCTGTGAATACTGCCTCGAGTGCACCAATCAGACCGGGTGTCCCGCTTTGAAAGTGACACAGACCGATTACGGCCCGAAAATTCAAACCGACTTTACCACCTGCGTCAATGACGGTGCCTGTTCGCGTATCGATGCCTGCCCGAGTTTTGAACACGTGGTTGTGACGCGCAAACGTCCGCCGCGCATGCCAGATGAAGTGGTGGATCTCACCGGTATGCCGGAACCGCCAATGATGAAAATGGGCGAACAATGGCGCTGTTATCTGGCGGGTGTCGGTGGCATGGGCATTGGCGTGGCTGGTGAGATTCTCGTTCGCGCCGGCCACAAAGAAGGCTATCAGATTGCGTTTGTGGATAAAAAAGGTCTGGCGATCCGGAACGGCGGGGTATTCAGCCAACTGCTTTTCTCCCGCCAGAGCGTGCAAGGCTCGGCTATTACACCTTATGGCAAGGCCGATCTGCTCATCGGCGTGGACGCTCTGGAAGCGGCCCGCGCCATTTCGCCGAAGGATAACCTGCGCGTGGCCTCGCCTAAATACACCCATGCGGTTATTAACACCGGAAAAACGCCCACGATTCTAACTTTGCTGGGACGGGAAGATTTTGCGCCCGAACAGTTGGCGGAAATGATCAAAGCCCAATGCAAACCGGGGCAGTTCTTCAGCTTTAATGTCGGTGATTTGTGTGAACGCCTTCTGGATTCCAAACTTTACGCCAATATCATGATGCTGGGAGTGGCTTACCAGCTCGGGTTCATTCCCGTTTCCTACAAGAGCATTACCTGGGCCATTCGGCATGCCGTGCGCCGTGAATTCGAACGCAATTATCGCGCATTTAACATTGGCCGGAAAATTGTTTTGCGTCCTGATCTTTTCGGTGTTGCGGCTCCGCGTGAAGTGGAAACCGTGGACCAGGCCATTGAACGCAAAGCCAACATTCTCATGGTCAGTTCCATCTGGGGCAAGCGTAATGCCGATGAATATCGCAGAATATGCCGTGAATCTCTGGAGCAGATGCCGCAATTGGAAGATTGCGCCCGGCGCGATTATGTCATCCGGCTCTTTGATGCCATCCAGTGGGGAGCTTTGCCGTACGCCCGCGGTTATGCCTCCCGCGTGGTCAAAACCTACCAGCAGGATAATGTGGCGCGGAATTTCGCCGTGACGCGCGCGGTCATCTGGAATCTCGCTAAAGTGATGATGATTAAAGATGAAGTATACGTCGCCATGATGTACACAAGCCCGGAGAAATATCGCCGTGATCGGCGGCGGTTTAATGTCAACCCCGCCAATGGCGATAAGATAAAATATATCCATCTCAACCGCCCGGAATTTGATATCGCCGGCTTTAAATTGCGATTCCACCACAAGGGCCATGACTGGCAGATGCGCATATTGCGCCATTGCCGGTGGTTGCGTACGCTCATGCCCGCCTGGCATGCCCGTGAAAAGTCCTTCCGTGAATGGTACACGCGGCTGGTTGATACGTGCGAATTGCACGAACCGTGGCTCTACAACCTGTGGTTGGATATTCTCAAAGCGCCGGAAGCGGTTACCGGGTTCCGCGAGGTACGTTATCCAAAAATGGAGGCGGCTCAGAGCCGCGTGAAGGAACTTCAGGCCGCCATTGCCGCCGGCAAAACCGACAGCCGCTTCCGTTCACCGGCCCGGTCCGTGAGTTTGACCAGTCAGGTCATTGGAACATTCCGCGGAAATTAAGGAATGGGCCTGAAATAACGTCCCGAAACGGTTTGATCTCCATCATTGACGCGTATATCTCGAAACGCGGTTGCGCATAACACCGCTGGCTCTGCCGGCGGTTGCATGGAAGATTGCGGAATAATTTGGGAAGTTATCCCTGCGGCGCGAGATAAGCTATTAATGCCAGCCATGTTTCCCCAGCAGCGGTACGAACCGGCAATCCAGAATATCCGCGGTGGTGATTTTCTTCCCCTTGCGCTCAATGATCTGCAGGACCTGCGTGGTCTGGTTTCCCACGGGAATAATCATTTTTCCTCCGTCCACGAGTTGCTGGATCAGCGGTTCTGGAACCATTGCCGCACCGGCGGTTACCAGTATTCGATCATATGGGCTGTGCGCATCCCAGCCGTTGGAGCCATCGCCGATACAATAGTAAATATTGCCAAAACCCAGCCGGTGTAATCTCGCCTGGGCCTCTCTGGCTAATTGCGGCACATATTCCACCGTGTACACCTGCCCGCAAAGCATGGCCAGTATTGCGGTCTGGTATCCGGTTCCTGTGCCAATTTCCAAAATGCGCTGGCCCGGTCGCACGTCGAGTTGTGCGGTCATGACCGCAACCATCATCGGCTGACTGATGGTTTGGCCCTGGTCGGATGGCAACGCCATATCGTCATAGGCCAGGTCGCAATCTTCCGGGCGGGTAAATAAATGGCGCGGCAACCGTGCCATGGCGCGAATCAACGGCGCATTGCGAATGCCGCGGGCGATAATCTGCTGCCGCACCATATCATGGCGCCGGCGGCGGAACGCTACCGTGTCGGGCCACGCGGCGATATCAGGTTGCGGATTCAACGTATGGTCCGCTGCGGCTGCAGGTTTGCTGTGATCCATGACGAACTCCAAGTTTGTATTATAATCGATATGATGAAACAACCGAATACACAAACACTCATGCAGTGGGACCGTCAATATCTCTGGCACCCCTTTACCCCCATGAAAGCTTGGATGGAAAAAGCCGATCCACCCATTATTGAACGCGGACAGGATGAATTTCTTTTTGATACGCAGGGGCGGAAATATATTGATGGCGTATCATCGCTTTGGTGTAATGTCCATGGGCATCACATTCCGGAATTGGATCAAGCCGTTCGGGATCAACTTGATAAAATTGCCCACTCCACGCTGCTGGGTTTGTGCAACGTGCCCAGCATCATGCTGGCCAAACGACTCGTGGATATGGCACCGGCGGGCTTGTCGCGGGTTTTTTATTCTGACAATGGCAGCACCGCCGTGGAAGTGGCCTGTAAACTGGCATACCAGTATTGGGCGAACCTCGGACAGCCGGAAAAAAGCCGTTTTATTTCCCTGCGGGATGCATACCATGGCGATACTTTGGGAGCGGTTTCCGTAGGCGGAATTCCGGCGTTTCATCAGGTTTATGAGCCGTTGTGCTTTCCTGTGGATCGTGTCGCTCCTCCATTGCTGCGCCCTTTTGCCGGACCGGATGCGGCCATTGCGCCGGCGCAGAGCCTGACATCACATGCGGGAAATCTCCTTTGGCAGCAGAATATTGAAGATCTTCTGGCACAAAGCCCGGGGCGGTATGCCGCTGTTATCCTTGAACCGCTGATACAGGGGGCCGGCGGAATGTTGATGCACCCGCCGGGCACGCTTCGGACTCTGCGGCAACTTGCCGATAAGCACAATGTGCTGCTGATTTGTGATGAGGTGATGACCGGCTTTGGCCGCACGGGCAAAATGTTCGCCTGTGATCATGAACGTGTAACGCCCGATCTGCTTTGTCTGTCCAAGGGCCTTACGGCGGGGTATATGCCGCTTGGCGCAACGTTGGCGACAGATAAAATATTTGACGCGTTTTATGCTGATCCACGCGAAGGTAAAACATTCTTTCATGGCCATACCTTCACGGGGCATCCATTGGCCTGCGCCGTGGCTTTGGCCTCGCTGGACCTCATGGACACCCGGCGAACGCTTGAACACGCCGGCCATCTGGCCACGGTCATGGCCACGGGGCTTGAGCCATTGCGCGATCATCCGCACGTAGGGGACATCCGCCAGCTTGGCCTGGTGGCCGCTGTGGACATTGTGCCGAATCGCCAATCCGGCTCGCGGTTTGATTATCATTGGCGCATTGGTGGTGAACTATGCACGCTCATGCGCCAGCAGGGCCTGCTGCTGCGCCCGTTGGCGGACACACTGGTGCTTATGCCACCCCTGGCCAGCAAGCCGCAAAGTGTTCAACGCATGACCGAAATCGTGGTAGAATCAGTAAGAAACGTAAAGTGTGTAATAGATCAGAAACAGGAACTGCCGAAACCATGAAATCAGACAAAGCCAGCTTGATTCAGGAATTGTCCAGTGCGCCCAATCCGCAAAAAATACTTTCCGCCGTCGGAAAGCCGGGACTTTTTATCACAGGCACAAATACGGACATTGGAAAAACCACCGTTACCGCCGCACTGGCGGGAGCCTTTCGCAGATTAAATATCCGAGTGGGCGTGTGCAAGGCCATTGCGTCGGGTTGCCCTAAACGCCCGGATCGGGGCGATGGCGAACAACTCCGGGATGACGACCTGTTATCTCCGGACGCCGCCTTGGCCGCAACAATGGCCGGTCTGGATCCAGAAAATGAACAGATAATGAAAGTGATCAGCCCTATTCGCTTTGCCGCGCCGGTGTCTCCGCATGTCGCAGCGCAAATTGAATCGCGCGAACCGGATTGGAATCGTCTGGCGACGGCGATTCAATATTGGCGGGAGCATTGTGATTTTTTGCTCGTGGAAGGCGCAGGGGGATGGTTGGTACCCTTAAACCGCCGGCTCTTTACCATCGCTGATCTGGCGCAAATATTAGCCTTGCCCACCATCGTGGTGACAGGGGCGTATCTGGGCACGTTGAATCATACCTCCCTGACCGTGGAATCCATCCGGGCACGCAATATTGCGGTTGCGGGTCTGGTGGCCAATCGGGTGCCGATCGAGCGCGATATTTCCGTTCAAAGCAGCCTGGATGAACTTCCGCATCTTATGCACACTCCCATGCTGGCCGTGCTGCCGGAGGATTCTCAGGTATCGTCTGTTCATGTCCCGGAAAATTTCATCAATGCCCTGGAGCCTTTTGCGCGCCGCTGGTGGAACAATCTTTCATCATCTGAAAAATAACGACGCATCCGTCCACGAATTCTTCATAAATATGCAGACGCATGTTCCGGCGTGCTCAACGGATCCATATCGACGGCAATATACTGCTGCTGTTGGCCAGTCATGCCTTCAATGTTAGAAAAAAAGCAGCAGCTTTTTGACTTTCCGTTTTTCCAGGGGCATATAATAATGCGTTGAGCCTGAAGTGAGGCACTTTCATAGTGCCCCTGATTGACACTTTCAGCGCTTACTGAAAGGCGACGCCTTTCAATGTGGGTTTAAGCAAGATGGATGTTGTGCTGCGGTTCTCTACGGCTGTTTAGTGCCGCATAACCGCATGGAGATAAAAACAACTGTTCTCCAGCGCATTGTGTTGATGTGCCGGTGGGCAGGTCAGGACGGGCGATTATTTGTCCGTCACCAGGAATTGGGAGCGTGTAATATGTTGAAGAAAACTCTCTTATCGGCCGGTATCATCACCGCGGGGGTATTCGGTTTAACCTCCGCCGCAAACGCCGAGATGCAGGCATTTTCAGTGTCGGGCCTGGCTACAGCGGACGCTGGTTACCCCTTGAACGCCTCCGTTGTGTTTACACCCAACACAAACGGACCGTTGACTATTCAGATTTTTAATACCTCGATTATGGAGTCTGATGCCGAAGGCGTATTCGGGGTTAAATTTGATATGAATAATGGAACCAGCCCCATTGTATCCGCACCGACGATGAACCAAACCACATTGGTGGGACAGCAGTGGAATGCAACCAAGAAGGTTGGGGGAGCGCCTCCCGTGTATACCTACACAATGTCTTCAAGCAGCTATATGAATCCTCAACTCGCATCACCTTGGCTGGCCGCGGTATCGACTACCGGTACATACTCAATAAATGTTGATCCGACAAAACTCTATGATCTTGTCATCGGCAGCCCAACCAACGCCTCCGGTGTTACAACCGCGGGTGGAAGTGTTTACGAACGTAATCCAACGCTGGTCACGGGTGCCACATTTACTCTCGATGGAATTACGGGCTTAAGCACGGCAACAAAAATAACAGACGTGGTGCTTCAGTACGGCACGGTTGGTTTGTCCACTCCCCTTGCACCCACTGCGATTCCGGAACCCGCGTCGTTGGCATTATTGGCTTTGGGCGGTGTGCCGTTGTTGCTGATGCGGCAAAAAGGAAGAAGTCCCTGGTCAGGCATCAGATTACTCATGGCGCATGGAAATAACGCGCAAAGGTCCGCAAGCACCGGCAAGGGAAAGTGAGAAAGGTTTTGATTTGCGGGCCTTTGCGCATAATTGTAGAGATCCGCATGAGAAGCAAAAGCGCCCGGCGGAAGTCGAGGCTGTAACCTTTGGCTTGCAGGCCGATGCTCCATCCAGTTGAACGGTATCCAGGCTGAATCAAGCCGGGAAACCATTCAGCGGAGGCGGGGGGCTTATCGCCGGGCTTTTGCTCATGCTGATCCCGTTTTTACGTTCCGCATTGAGCTGGTCCGCCGGTGGGCGGGTCAAGGCGGAAAATAATTGATCCGCCGGCAAAAACTGGGAGTGTGTAACATGTTGAAAAAAACTTTGTTATCAGCTGGTATTATCACCGCGGGAGTATTCGGTTTAACCGCCGCCGCAAACGCCGAGATGCAGGCATTTTCAGTGTCGGGCCTGGCCACAGCGGATGCCGGTTACCCATTGAATGTTTCGGTTGTCTTTACACCAAACACAAGCGGCCCGTTGACCGTTCAGATTTTTAATACCTCGATTATGAAGTCCGATGCCGAAGGCGTATTCGGGGTTAAATTCGGTATCAATGACGGAAGCAGTCCCATTGTATCCGCACCGACGATGAACCAAACCACACTGGTGGGACAGCAGTGGAATGCAACCAAGAAGGTTGGTGGAGGTCCGCCCAGATACACCTACACCATGTCCTCAAGCAGCTATATGAACCCTCAACTCGCGTCACCCTGGCTGGCTTCGGTAACGACTTCCGGCACATACGCAATAAATGTTGATCCGACAAAAATCTATGATCTTGTGATCGGCAGCCCAACCAATGCTTCCGGTGTTACAACCGCGGGTGGAAGTGTTTATGAACGTAATCCCACGCTGGTCACGGGTGCCACATTTACGCTTGACGGAATTACCGGCTTAAGCAGTTCAACGAAAATTACGGACGTGGTGGC
>JAKAZF010000079.1:8378-8882 GCA_021826605.1 Planctomycetota bacterium
GTCACGACCGGTTGGTTTGTCCACTTCCCTTGCACCCACTGCAATTCCGGAACCCGCGTCGTTGGCATTATTGGCTTTGGGCGGTGTGTCATTGTTGTTGATGCGGCAAAAAAAGAAAGGCCCCTGGCCACGCATCCGGTTGATGATGCATAATCATTAGTCGAAACGCTGTCACGCAGCATTTAGGCTGGCCGGCTCAATGGTGTTAAAGGAGCGAACCCGGAGTATGCCCTGCATCACGCCCCGGCGATTACCCGCCGGTAATGGATGCAGACCTACTTCGGGTCATTGAGAAGCGATCCTGTGGGAAAGCGGGAAGCGTTTGCCCAGCGTTGCCGGAACAATCTCTCAGGATCGGAAAAAATATTGACGTTTCCGTCCACTGATTTTTCATAACAATGGAGACGTTGCTCCCGCGTGCTTGACCGGCCCAGTATGGCGGCAATACACTTTCGCCGCTCGCCGATAATGCGTTCTATTTTGAAAAGAAAAGTGGTTCATTTG
>JAKAZF010000080.1 GCA_021826605.1 Planctomycetota bacterium
GTCGTCTCCATGGCGGCGGTCAATTGACACGTTGCGCGTCGAGCCAATCATGGGCGCGGCAGGATTCGAACCTGCGAAGGCATAAGCCAACGGATTTACAGTCCGTCCCTTTTGGCCGCTCAGGCACACGCCCTTGAGTCCCTTAATATACCGCGCCAAAGCGCTGGCGTAAATTCAATCCAAAATCGGCAAAATTTTCTTGAATAAGCCCCGTCCATCAGCCATAATAAATATGGGTATGGGTTTGAGTCTTCGCAAAAATTACGATGATTTTTCAAACCGGTTGAACCAACCGCCCAATCGCCTGCGGCGGCAAACCGCCAACAGCGTCGGAGGTGTGCCTCGCCTCGTGTGCGGTTATAAAAGCGGGAGAGTATCGAAATGCCGTATGCATTTTCAGTCGGCCTAATGGCAAATGGTAAATCCAGTCGCCGATCCAGCGCTTTTACCGTCATTGAAATGGTGGTGGTGTTGGGCATTGTGGCGATTTTAATCGGGATTGGTTTAGCAATTGGTGCCAAAGTGCGTGAAAGTTCTGAAGTTGAACTTACACGCACCGAATTATCGGTGCTTTCATCGGAATTGCTGCGCTTGGAACATCGCACGGGCGTCATTCCGCCCGATATGTCAATGTTTTTGCAAGATGATCAGCAAATGTATTTGCAACCCGGGCCAAACGGGGGTTGGATGGTCGGTCGGTGCCTGATCAATCAACTCCCGCCTTCGGTGCTGGTGCCCGGCACAATGACCGGTCCGGGCGGAGCGCCGGTGGTTTATGTTGCAGCCATTAAGGATGGTTTTGGCACGCCAATCCAAATGGTAGCGTCGCCCGCCCAAAGCCCCCGGGCACCATTCTTCTTCAGCGCCGGCCCGGACAAATTGCTCAACACACCGGACGATATTTTCAGTTACTCCCCATGAGTTTTCACGGCGCGTTTCCCGTCGCGCACGGTGGGGGAGCGGCAGGGGTTTAATTTGACGCCATCGCCGCGCGGCGTGCGGCAGCAAGCACCGGTGCGTAGTTGGGCTGGTGGGTAATATTTGGCACAAGCTGCACGTAAACAATTCTGCCGTCTTTACCAACCACCACAACCTGCCGCGCCAAAAGACCGTTTTGTTTTATCAGCACGCCATAGTGCCGCGCAAAAGAATGGAAACGATAATCTGAAAGTAGCGTGATATTTTTAATTCCTTTGGCTCCGCACCACTGCGTTTGGGCGAATGGCAAATCCAAACTGATGGTAATGATGCGCACATCCGGGTTCATCGTGGACGCCACCTTATTGAAATGATCGGTCTCCAAGCTGCAAACGGGGGTGTCGATGGAAGGTACCGAAGAGAGAATCCAAACCTTTCCATCGCCCGGATGGAAATGAAACACGCTCATGTGCTTATTGACAGCGCGAAATGCGGGTGCCCGCTCGCCCGTGTGGATGGGGTTTCCCTCAAGCGTGATCGGAGTGGTTCCCATTTTCACCAAGCCCGTTCGCTGCGGCATTGCGCACGTCGCACAGCCACTCATAACCAGTAAAGAGGCTGTTACCATGGGGGCTAACACTGCTTTGGCCAATTGCAACCGTTTCATTCAAACACCTTTCACAACGCGGGACAACTTACCCTTCGCGGGCATTTACGCCTCATTATACGCCGATCCGGTGCCAATGGACTTCTGCAAGTTGGTATTAGTTTGGCCGCGTCCTATGGTCAGAGCGGGGACAGCCATTCCAAACCGTGCACCATCGTCAACCCATTCACGCAGCGTGTATGATGTATTATCGGACTTATAAATTCATCATATTTGTGAAGTTATCTGCCGAACTGTCTCATCCTTGCCGATAAAAATCGTAAGGGCGGGGGGTATGCGTCCTCTGGCTTGATTATCCCTTGGGCGTGGCCGGACTGTTGTTTTTTCACGGGGGTTAACATGCAGGAATATGAGCACCTCAAGAATCTGGTTGAACAATGTGCGATCGATCTTGAAAAAGCTGAAGGTGGAAATAAAGTTGCCGGTACGCGCGTCCGCAAAACCATGCAGGAAATTCGCCAGACCGCCCAGGCCATCCGCATTCGGATTCTAGAATTGCGAGGCGGTGACGTTCACACCTCGTCCCAACAGGAAGCACCCCCAACTTGAAACACTCTGTCCAAAAATTAAGTATTCGCAGATGGTCTGCCTCCCGCAGGCAGCGGCGTTTGCGCGTCGTATCCGCCATGGCAGTCAATCCAAGCAGTCTCGTGGACTGCGAACAGCCCCCGGCGGGTCCAGCGCCTGGCGAGGCCTCAAATCCGAAGCGTAAAAACTAGGAGCTTGTCCATCAGTCAGCGAGGAAGATGGTGCATGCGTCGGCCGCCCGATTGGCGCGACACGCATATCGTTTTGCCACCAGCCACCAAAACGCTTATATTTCCGCTACCTCAATCTGGCAACCGCAGATTGTGGGGCTTGATGCGGATTTTCAGAGTTCAAAGTGTCTCCGTGTCGAGGTATGTTGGTACGTTGGTTTCTGTAGTGGAATATTCATGGCACCTCCGCTTTTGTTGGACTTAAAGACTATCGATCTCAATCATGTCGCATACGACATTGAAGCCATTCGTAAAATCAACCCCCATCGGCATGAAATGGAGCAACTCACATCGGTCATTTACGTGGCTAACGATCCGCCAACCTTGGTGGGGCTTAAAGAAGTAACCATGGATGAATTCTGGGTGCGGGGGCATATTCCCGGTCAACCGATCATGCCAGGCGTAATCATGCTGGAAGCGGCCGCACAACTCTGTTCGATCGGTCATAAATTGCTCACCCCGCACGAGGGATTTATGGGGTTTGTCAAGCTGGACGAGGTGCGTTTCCGCGCGTCCGTTCGCCCGCCATCCAAGTTATACCTCATAGCCCGTCTCAAATCGGTATCCAGCCGTCGTGTGGTGGCCAACTGCCAGGGCATTTGTGAAGGCAACTTGGTGTTTGAAGCCGTTGTGACGGGTATGCTTATCTGATGCGTGACTCGGAGCGCCATCTCGATCCGCCGGCGCTAAAATCTCCCATGGAATCCGATATTATTTTTGATCATCAACGGCCGGCCTCGCAGGTCGCGGAACGCGAATTCAAACCACGTGCGGCGGTATATATGCTCTCGGCAAATGATAAGCCCATTCTTCTGGCGACCACGGCCAATCTGAAGCATGCCGTGAGCCTGCGCCTCGGAGTGGAACGCGCCCCGCATAAAACCGATTACCATGCCATCACCACGCATGTGAGTTGGCGTTACGTCAACAGCGCCTTTGCCGCGAGTTGGTGGTACTTGCGCGCCAGTCGACAATATTACCCCGGTCAATACCGGTCTCTTCTGGCATGGCGGTCGCCGTGGTTTCTGTGCATTGATATGGGAGGGCCTCACAAGCCGCCAACCCTCAACGTGCAGAATTCGGTCGGCCGCCTTGATGATTTTACATTTGGGCCGCTGGCGTCGCGCCGTGAGGCCAGTCGGCTTGCCAATTGGCTTCTGGAACAGTTTGACCTGTGCCGTTTTGAGGACATCCTACGCAAAAGCCCGCGTGGTCAACCCTGTGCCTACAAAGAGATGGGTAAATGCCCCGCTCCCTGCGATGGTAGCGTATCAATGGATGCCTATCGTCAAGCGGTGCAGGACGCCGTTAACCTCCTGCGACAGATGGCACCTATGGCCTGCACCTTCGCCAGTGCGGCCGATCTGCCGTGGTACCAGCAAGCCGCGGAGCGCATGAAGCAAGCGGCCGTGGTTATGAATTTCCGCCTGGCGGCAAAGATTAAAAACCAGCTTCAGTCACTGACGGACGAATTTAAATCAGGGCCTTGCGGATGGGGGGCGGTTAATCAGTGGAGATATATGGCTCTTCAACGCGGCAATACCCGGCGTTGGATTGAACCATGGATCGTCCGGCCCGGCGTCTGCATCTCTCTGCCGCCCGTTGAGGCCAAGGTCGCGATGGCAGATGGTGCCGTGTTTATTTCCCAACTGCAAAAGCAGATGAATGATCTGCCCCTTCCCCCTGATATACCGCCGACTGAAACGTCTCTTGTGGATGATGTTTTTGCGCTGTTTACCTACCACTTAAACCGTTCACGTGATCCGGGGTTATACTTATTGGAAGCCGATCTGGAAAATGAATCGGCTACGGCGCATCGTGTGGCGCAATGGCTCGGGCAAACGGACAGTTCCACCGTGCAGGAAATGGCCAGTGATGCGTCGGCCACTTCCGGGTCAGGCGATCCCGACGCGGCCTCGGAAGGCGAGCGTATTTGACAGCCGGGAATGGATTGACGCTGTGAAATTAAACACCATCATGCCGTCATCAATTGCCCCTGCCGATCAGCAATCGATCAAGGCTTTCATCACCTACATCGAAACTGAGTTGGGCTTGGCCGAGAATACATCCCTTGCATATGGGCGGGATATGGTCGACTTTGCCGGATATCTGGCTGAACACCATCAATCACTATTACAGGCCGGGCCTGAAAACATCGCGGGCTATCTGCAATATTTGCAGGTCAACCGTCGTATGCAGATATCCAGTATCATTCGCCATTCCATCACGCTGAAAATGTTTTACCGCTATGCCCAGCACCGAAATTGGCGCACCGACACGCCAACCGAATTTATGGAAGCACCGCACGGATGGAGACGCTTGCCCGACGTGCTCGGCCGCGTTGAGATCAGCGCCCTGCTGCAAGCCGTAAAGGCTGATCATCCATTGGCGTTGCGGGATCAGGCAATTATCGAATTGTTCTATGCCTGCGGATTGCGTGCCTCGGAGTTGGCGAATCTGAAACTCGAACAACTGCATCTGGATCTCGGTGTGATTCGCGTTTTGGGTAAAGGCAATAAAGAGCGGATCGTGCCTGTTGGTAAGCCTGCCCAGAAAGCCCTCACCGAATACATGGATAAACTTCGTCCACGTCTGCTGGCGGTCAAAGGCGTGGCAACCAACCATGTTTTTGTCAGTCGATCGGGCCAGCCGATCAATCGCATTGTGCTGTGGCAAAGGCTCAACGAAATTTCTAAAGGGGCCGGGATCAGCGGCGTCCACCCTCATGCGCTTCGGCATACTTTTGCCACGCACCTGCTTTCCGGCGGGGCGGATTTGCGCGTGGTGCAGGAACTGCTCGGCCACGCCAACATTGCCACCACGCAAATTTATACGCATGTCGATGCCGACCGCCTGCTATCGGTGCACCGTAAACATCATCCCCGACAATAATTACGGCCGCTTGCAACTTCCTGTTATCGCAGACAAAATGCAGTTGCATTTGGTGTTTGGTGCCGCGTAAGAGCCTGTTTGAAACGTCCGGTGCAGGTGGATTGGGGTGGAAAATGGATGGATGCAAGGACGCATATCCGAAGCATATTCCGGAATATGTTGAGGGTCGAGAACGCCGCAGACGGCCGTCGGCAGCCCGAGGGTGCTGCAGAGGGAGTTTCCAAACAAGCCCTGAGGTGTTGGAGGATCACGGTTGACCGCCCATTATTTGCCATTAACTCATTCCCCCGCCCATGATGCCCGGGGCGATAGCTGGATTGAAAAATTATGGAATGCCGGCGAGCGGCTGCTGGTCAATGGTCAATATGGTGCCGCGCGCCGCGAACTTGAAGCCGCCGAGGCCGCTGCCTTTCATCGGCGCAATGCAGCGCTTCTCACGCGCATCTATCTGCCCCTGCTCGAGGCCTGTCGGCAAGTTCGGCAGCTTTCCACCGAAGGATTAATTTCCATCCACGTACTTTCCCAAACCCGTCGCTCTATCCGTGCACAGATGAATCACTTTGAATCATATGGTGGGGGAGTGCTGATTTCCGATGCGCCTGCGCGTTGTCGAATGTTCGCGCGGCAGGCGCGTGTGAGCCGTTCTCCCATTGAATGTTTAATGTTGCTACGGCATGGCGGGCAGGTGCGAATTGCCAGCCCGCATCAATCCAGATTTTGCCGTGGATTGCCCTTGATATGGCGGTCAGCGGAGCTTGCAGAAACATTACCGGCATCGCCGGAGCAAATATGTGTCGCGCTGCCTCCAGCGGGCGATTACATGCCAGGTGCGCCAGGGCATACAGGCGCAGCCGAATCTATTATTCTGCTCTATGAGGCACTGGCCTTAAAACAGTTACATCAATGGAAGCTGCCATCCGGTGGTTGGCCACTGATGGCGGCATTGCGGCACATACGTCTTATTGATATGGCGTGCGAGCCGATTACGATTCGTCTGCTCCGCGAGGCCGAGACATTGGCCGCTCAAAGTCCGTGACCGCCAACGGCAATTCCCGGTGCCTTACCGACCACTTTGACTTGAAAAGTGTCCTTTATTTTGGCTGATGGATCGCAATCTCCACAGACCGATTGCGAGAACTGATCCATCGGCATCGGCTTGGCGAAGTAAAATCCCTGGTACGATTCACACCCACGCACGCGCAAAAATTCAAGCTGCTCGGCGGTTTCAACTCCCTCCGCCACCACATGAAGATTATGATGCTGGGCCACCGCCAGTATGGCCTCAATCAATGCGGCATCATTGGGGTTCTTGGGCGCGTCCTTGATAAACGACCGGTCAATTTTCAGTTCGCTGATGGGCAGTTTTTTCAGATAACTCAGGGATGAATAACCCGTGCCGAAATCGTCAATCGATACATCAATTCCCAATTCACGCAATTGGTTGATTTTATTTATCGAGTCATCCACATCTTCCAGGACGGTACCTTCGGTAATTTCAACAACCAACAGCTTCGGATTGGCATGCGTCAAACGCAGAACAGCCCGCAGCCGTCCCACAAAGCGCGACGTACGGAATTGAATCGGGCTCACGTTCACCGCCAACCGCAGTTCATGTCCCGAATCACTCAACCATTTAATAAGTCGGCAGGTTTCATGCAGGACGAATTCGCCTATCGGAATAATCAGGCCGGTTTCTTCTGCAATGGGGATAAAGTCGGCCGGCGATACCATGCCATGCTGCGCGCTTTGCCACCGCAGCAATGCCTCGCCGCCCAGCCATACGCCATAACCAATAACATGAGGATGATTAAAAACGCGCAATTCGTGCTTCGCCATAGCGTGCCGCAGGGCCGACTGCAAGGTGAGTCGCGATTCCACGGCTTTTTGCATCGACTCTTCATAATAGCCGCATCCATTGCGTCCATTTTCTTTGACACGAAATACCGCCGTATCCGCCTGCTTGAAGAGTTCCTCCGCGGTCGTGGCGGTGCCGGGAAAAATAGTCAAACCAAAACTGGCGGTTATGTAGTGCTCAAATTCGCCCAGTAAAAACGGCTTGGCAAGGGCCTTTTTCAGTCGATCCGCTACCCTGCGGGCAGCTTGGGCGGTGCTGGCGGCGTCTTTTCCCAACATGGGCAGCACCAGTCCAAATTCATCGCCCCCCAAACGCGCCAATGTATCTTCTGTCCGCAGCACTTCAGAAAACCGGCCGGCCACCTGTCGCAGCAGGGCGTCACCTGTGGTGTATCCACGCCCCTCGTTAAGTCGCCGGAAGTGATCCAAATCGACCATGATCACGGCACCAAACGCCTTGCTACCGGATGTGAGCGCCATCGCCCGCTCTACCCGATCAACAAACAGGCGGCGGTTAGGCAGACCGGTTACCTCATCATTAAACGCCAATTGCTCCACTTCCTGCTCTGCAATTTTGCGCGCCGTGATGTCGTTCTGCACGGCCAGATAATGCGTTACCTTGCCGGTGGCGTCTTTAATAGCGGATACGGTAAGTTCTACCCAAATGGGCCTTCCCGCCTTGGTATGATCGCGCAAGGTGGTCTGCAGTAAAACGCCTTGGGCAAGGCGCTCTTTGGTTTGATTGTCATTTTCACTGAATTGCTGGGTGCCCTGCAAAAAGCGCGCCGCCCGTCCCTTTACTTCGTCCAGCTTGTAGCCGGTGAGCGACTCAAAAGCGTGGTTAACATAGACGATGGGGGTGTGTGCCTTTGTTGCGTCACACAGCACGATGCCGTTGGATGCCGACGCAACGATCTGCTTGAATATTCTCAAGGATTCGTCCGCCTTCTGCCGCTCAAACGGGGCCTTGATCCCCTGAAGAAATACATATCGGGCGGTGTAAAAGGTGGCCAGCAGCAGACCAATATGTGCGGCCAATTGCGGCGCAATGCTCCGCCCCGGGCTTATAGCCTCATCAAGTACCATCATCGCCATACTGGTGTATGCGACCGTAAGATCACCCAAAGCCGCGGTATCCGCACTGAAACTTGCCCGCATCGCCTGCATCCCTCCATTGACCAGTAAGACCAGGCAGATGACCGCCAGTATTCCCCCCGCGTTGTCAGGCAGCAGTTGCAATCGAAACGCATCATGCTTAATCGGTGTCGAAAATACGACCCAATAGCCGCCCGCCACCGCAAGTATCGATGCCAAAATGAGCATGAGACGCGATGGCAAAGCGCACTCGCAGCGTGAACGCCAAAAAAAGCCCGCCATGGCCAGTGATAGCACCACCACCACGGTTGCCAACAGTGCCAGCCAATCGCCCTCGTTACCCGTTGCTGCGCTGAACAGCCCGGCAACCGTCAGTACGTGGCCCACATCAAAAATGCCCGCCATCAGAAACCCGAGCGACAGGAATAAAAAATCCCGCGTGCCGGACCGGACAAATGCCGAGATGCCCAGCAAAAAGACCGTTACACAAACGGCGACATTGCCGCTGCCCAGCACCGTGTGAATCTGCACCCAGCGGGTATGGTTGATCACGTCCGCCAGATGGCCGGCCAGCCAGGGCAGAAGTATGGTCGGCAGGCTTACCAGCAGCATGGCGATAACCAACTTTACGAGGTGCCGCTGCCCATTGAAATCCTCGGTACTGAATGAACCATCTGCACATACGCG
>JAKAZF010000081.1 GCA_021826605.1 Planctomycetota bacterium
TCCGCGGGGTGCTGGTTTGATGATCATCACCACTATGTACCGGAACTGGATTTTCCGGAAATGTTAAAACTTACCGCCGACCGGCGGCCCGCCGCCTGGGTAACAACCTCCAAAGACTGGGTTAAACTGCGGGCTTTTACTCCCCCGGTGCCGCTTTGGCATGTGCGTATTGCCGCCCGAATTACCGGAGTAGCCGGCGAATTATGGCGGCAGTCGCTGGCTGATTTAGCTGACAAAAAGTAAAGTGATATGATGATTCATCCATCCAGTGAATTACTTGCATCCGTTGAGGCCTTCGGCCGGCCGCGTATTTTGGTGGTCGGCGATCTCATTTTGGATCAATATGTGTATGGCGACGCGGAACGCTTAAGCCCCGAAGCGCCGGTGCCGGTGGTGCGGGAACGATATCGGCAAATGCGTGTCGGCGGTGCAGCCAATGTCGCGGTTTTTCTTGCGGCGTTGGGCGCTGTGCCGGTGCTGGCCGGCGTCATTGGAAACGACGCGTCTGGTGTCGCTTTGAAGGAGCTTCTGGCGGCGGCGCACGTCGATGCCAAGGCCGTGATCGCCGCAGCGGATCGCCCCACATCAACCAAAACGCGCTTTATCGGTTTGGCCCAACATCGGCATCAGCAGCAGATGCTTCGCCTGGATCATGAAACGCTGGAGCCTGTTGATGCAGGTGTGGAGCAGCGACTGCTGGCGGCTTTGGAAGCGGAAATTCCGTCGTGCCATCTGGTGTGCATTGAAGATTACAACAAGG
This sequence comes from Planctomycetota bacterium, assembly GCA_021826605.1. Next base: position 761 of record JAKAZF010000081.1, read on the forward strand.
GCCTGCTTTCCGATGCCGTGTGCCAAAAAATTATTTCCATGGCCCGCGCCGCGGGGCGGGAAGTGCTGGTCGATCCGGCGGCCATAAAAGATTATCGTCGCTACCATGGTGCTACGGCCATCACACCCAATCGCACGGAAGCGGAACTGGCCGCCGGATGGCGATTGGAAAATTTTCAGGAGGAGGCCCCGCGCCTGGCGGCAACGCTTCTGGAGCAGTTAAATCTGGATGTGTGCGTTTTAACGCTGGACCGGCACGGCATGTATCGCCTGGAGCGGGGAAAACCGGGCGTGTTGCACCCCACGCGGCCGCGTAATGTCTATGACGTAACCGGAGCCGGTGATATGGTGCTGGCGATGCTGGCCATGGCCCGAGCCAATGGTGCGTCATGGAGCGTGGCGATGGACTTAGGAAATATTGCCGGCGGCCTGGAGGTGGAAAAATTTGGCTGTGTGCCTTTATCCCGTACGGAAATTGTGGATGAATTACTGCAAATGGATTCAGCACCCCGGCGAAAAATATTATCATTACCCCGGCTGCTGGAGCGCCTGCATTCCCGCCACAGCGCCCAGCGTATTGTATTTACCAACGGCGTATTTGATATTCTCCACGCGGGGCATGTTCAATATTTGAACTTTGCCCGCAGCCAGGGTGATGTGCTGGTGGTGGGGGTAAACTCGGATGAATCCGTCCGGCGGCTCAAAGGCCCGAGCCGGCCTGTTAATCCGCTGGAGGATCGCATGGCGGTTTTGGCGGGCCTGGAGGCGGTGAATTTTGTTACCGCGTTTGAGCAAGACACGCCGCTGGAATTGATATCCGGGATAACCCCGGCGATATTGGTTAAAGGTGCCGATTATCAGGATAAGCCGGTGGTAGGGCGGGAATGGGTTGAAGCGGCGGGGGGCAAGGTGGTGCTGGCACCGTTTTTAGAAGGCCGCTCCACAACGCGGGTTGTGGAAAAATCACGGTCAGTCGCTGATTAGCCGGCGGTGAAACAGGCGTTAATGGGCTGTCGGGATGATACCTGCGGCAAGATGTTCCAGAGAAGGTGTTATGATGTCTGAACGTGCCGTTTTTCTGGATCGGGACAATACCATCATCGCCAATGACGGGTATCTTGGTGATGCTACCGGGGTTAAACTGCTGCCCGGTGCCGCAGCGGCAATTGCTTCGCTACGGCGGTTGGGATTTCGCATCATTATCGTAAGCAATCAAAGCGGGGTAGCCCGGGGAATGTTTGATGAAGCGGCGGTGGAAGCGGTTAATCAGGAGATGATTCGCCAACTCAAAGAACAGGCCGGTGCCCATGTGGATGCCAGCTATTACTGCCCCTATCATCCCGATGCGGTGGTGCCGGAATATAAATTGGACCATGAATGGCGCAAGCCCAAGCCCGGCATGCTGAAAGCCGCATGTGCGGATTTTAATCTGGATCTTGGGCAGTCCTGGATGATTGGCGATCAGCCGCGGGATGTGGCGGCCGGGGCCTTTGTGGGGTGCCGGACGATCCTGCTTTCGGATCCGGAAAAACTGATGGAAGGCCATGACAATGTGCCGGCTATTACACCGAATTTTATTGTGCGATCACTGGCGGATGCGGCGCGGATTATTCTGCGCGAAGGCAACAGTCCCAATCGTGATCCGGCCCCGGTGCCGTTATTACCATTGGATGCCGCCGCAACTGCGGAAGATACGCCGGCACGCTCCGGCAGCTCGCCTGGCGGAAGCCTGCCCGCGGATACCGAAGCGCTGGCTGCGGCTGTCGCTGCAAAATTAACGCCTCACGCCGCCGAACCCATCAAACCGGTGCTGGAGGATATTCTTCAGCAACTGCGCAGTGCGCATAGAAATAGTGAGATCGCTGAATTTTCCCTTTCGCTGCTTCTGGCCACCGTTATTCAGGCTGTGGTTGTGCTGTGTCTGGTGCTGGGTGCCTGGGATGCACTGACGGCAATCCACAGTGTCGCCACCGCACACAATCCTTACTGGTGGAATTATCGCATTTTATATCAGCTTACGGCGCTGGAATGGATGGCCGCAGGCTTGATCCTGCAGGTGATGGTCGTGGCGCTTTTACTGCGGTACCGCAATAAACAATAGATGGATCCCTGGAGATAGTCCCCATGCCCGTTCGCCCTGTTATTGGTATATCCCCCGACAATCAAGCCGCCAACCAACCTGAACCTGTTTACGAACTCCCCGCGTTCTATGCCGGGGCGGTGGAAAAGGCTGGGGGAATTCCCGTCTTGCTGCCGCACACGGCGAATCCGGCGATGCAGGCCGCTTACATGGACATGATCGACGGCCTGCTGATCCCCGGGGGTAACGACCTTGATCCGGCGCTTTATGGTCAGGCTCCGCACCTGACCCTGCGCCCCTTGGATTTGCTGCGCCAGAAATTTGATCTGGCGATGCTGGCTCTGGCGCAGGAGCGGAATATGCCGACGTTGGGAATATGTTTGGGGTGTCAGGCGATGAATGTGCAGCGCGGCGGTTCGCTGCATCAGTACCTGCCCGAACTGCAACGTGCCAACCCGCTCGCTCACGCCGCTAATCCGGCGGATTCAACTGACAAAAATGTCTGGCACAATGTATCGCTGGTGCGCCAGTCAAGGATGCGCGCTATACTTAAGTCTGATGACGTAGTCGTCAACAGCCGCCATCGGCAGGCGGTTGACCGCTTGGGCACCGGACTGGCAATGTGTGCTACCAGTCCCGATGGCGTAATAGAGGCAATAGAAGATGACAGCTTGAAATTCTGGATTGGTGTGCAATGGCACGCCGAAACGCTCACTGAATCGCCGCACGGGGAACTGTTTAATGCGTTTGTTGCCGCAGCGGCGCTGAAACTTAACCAATCAAACTGACAGGAGGCATTAGGTATGTCCTTTAATTTCAAATCCTTTTTTACTGATGCGTTACCCTATGATCAAGTGCTGCAGCAGTGTGCGAATTCCGAGCAGCGCCTGCGCTGGCAGAATCTTTATGACAGTGTGGTGCTGACGCCGCAGCAGAAATCTCTGCTGCAGGGTTTTCGCAGGAAAATGGACGTGTTGTGTCTGGTGGGTGTCTGGTGCGGTGACTGCGTAAACGCCTGTCCCATTTTTCAGCGATTCGCCGAGCTTACGAACACCATTGATCTGCGCTTTGTAAACCGTGATCAGAAATTTGATCCTGCCGCCTCCGATCCCGGAACGCAGTTGGCCAATGAATTGTCCATCTGCGGCGGACCTCGTGTGCCGGTGCTGGTATTTCTTTCGCAGGACGGCTTTGAATGTGAGCGTTTTGGGGAACGCACGCTGGCCACGTATCGCTCCAAGGTGGCTGCCATGCAGGGGGCTACGTGTTCCACGGGGCTATTTGGTCCGCCCGCGGATTTGCTGCAAGCCAACATCGCGGAATGGTTAACGCATTTCGAGCGGGTCCAACTGATGCTGCAAACCAGCCCGCGGTTAATGCGCCTGAATGGTGAAGCGTGACGCAGGGCCGACGCAGCGCACTGTACATAAGTCCCCGGCTGGTGCACAATAGATACCGGCCACGGACGGTACTGAAGTTGGATGGTTATCCATGCGTCGCATTAAACATACGAACAAATTTCTGGTTATGCCCTTCATTTTAAGTGTGGGTGTCATAAGCTGGGCGGTTTTGCTGGCGTCGCTGCTGGCGGTGGCGCTGATTGTTCTTTCCCCGGCGATTCACGATATGCATCAGGCGCAGGTGACGCGCAACAATCTCCGCGCTACGCTGGCGTTAATCAACGAAAAAATTGCCCTGCAAAATCATTTTATCAAGCTGGCGGATACCGATCAGCGGCTCATGCAACGCCTGGCGGACCGGCAGTTAAACATCGTGAACCCCAATGAACAAGTGCTCCCCCTGGCCAACGACACCCGCCCGCGCGATGTTCAAAGCCTGATTGATGAGGCCCTGAAACCCATCGAACCCAAGCCCGTACCCCCCGTCCCCTGGATTATCAACATCGTCCGATTTAATGCCATCCGCGGACCGCTGATAATTTTGGCCTTGTTTGGTTTTGTCGTAGCATTTCTGCTGGATATCCGGCGGACTTAACCGATGGGCGGGCCTAGGTTACGGGGACAGGGTACAGTTGCAGGGGACGGTCTTTCGGGGATGGGCCGGTTGGCGGCTGGCGGGCTATGTGATGCGTTGGACGATTTTTTGTTGTTTGAGAAAATCGAAGTGTGCACAGAGACGTTTGGCAAGGGATTTGTGTCGCATCAGTACGCCTACTTCGATATTTCTTTTTACATGCAGCGGCGGCAGGCTACTCGGGGAGAGTAACGCGATAATGAGTGCTTTTATACCGACTGGAGACGAGGGGAATCGAACCCCCATCTGCGCATTGCGAACGCGCCGTCCTCCCATTGAACGACGTCCCCCGGTACAGGTACTAAATTAACGGATGCGGGGGGGTTAAGCAAGTGTCGGGCTTGAAAGTGTGGGGCGGGGCGTGGCAATTTTTCCGGGCAACGCGCCGTGCGGATAAACTTCACATAGCCGCCGGCTCGGCCGGTGGTGCAACCCCCGGAAAAGGTGTCAGGTACCTTTTACGAGGATGCAGGAGTTAGAAATTAGAAGGTATGAAAGCGCCCGGCCTCGCATAATGCAAGATGCTAAATGCCCGATGCTAAATGCCCGATGCTAAATGCTAAATTCCAGGTTCCAGATTCCAGGTTCTACATTCCAGGTTCTTCGCCAAGGGCGGCCAGGTAATCGGTGAGGATTTGGGCGGCGGCGATGGCGTCGATGCGGCGGCGTTTTTGCAGGCGGGTGTATTGGCCGGCGATGCGGGATTCGGCGGCGAAGGTGCTCAGGCGTTCGTCTACGCGGACAATGTGTTTGCCCGTGGCGGCTTCGAGCAGGGCGATAATTTTTTGGGTGATGCGCACGCGTGGGCCGGCCGTGCCGTCCATATTCAGGGGCAGGCCGCAGATGAGAATGTCGATTTGTTCCTGTTCCACGATGCGCTGGATGGCTGCGACGAGTTGAGTTTCAGTAAGATTTTCCAGTAATGCAAACGGTGTGGCCAGACGCGTATCGGTATCGGCGATGGCCAAGCCGGTGCGTTTGTCTCCGAGGTCGATTGCCATGATTCGTTGTGACATAGTACGTTCCTTGCGGAAGCTGGAACCTGGAATTTAGCATTTAGCATCTTGCATTTAGCATCTTGCATTATGCGAGGCCCGGCGCTTTCATACCTTCTAATTTCTAACTCCTGCGTCCTCGTAAAAGGTACCTGACACCTTTTTCGGGGGTTGCACCACCGGCTGAGCCGGCGGCTTTGTGGAGTATCGGCGCGCTGTGCCGGGCCGTGTTCTAACTTCTAACTCCTCGTTTCTATTCTTTACTCATTCAATCACTGTAACCGGTCCTCTGTAACCTGTAACCCTTCGCGGTCACGTGTACTTCTCCGGATATTGCTGCTGAATCTGGGCGACCAGTTGTTTAATGTGCTCGGTTTTACTCGCCGGGCAGACCAGGGTGGCGGTGGGGGTGTGGACGATTACCAGGTCCTTCAGGCCGATGGTTGCGATCAGGTGGTCCTTTTCGGAAATCGCCAGTACTTCGGAGGAATCCAGGGACGCGAGTTGGCAGCCGACGGCGCGGTTGCCGGCGGCGTCGGGGGATACGGTGGCGGCTACGGAATTCCAGTTGCCTACATCGAGCCAATTTACCGGCATGGGAACCATGGCAACATGTGAAGATTTCTCCATGACTGCATAGTCGATGCTGATTTTTGGCAGCGTGGGATATATGTCCGCCAGGACACGCTTAAAATCGCTGGTTCCCCAGGCGGCGGCAATTTTTGTCACGCCTTCGTAGGATTGGGGTAAGTGCGTCTGCAATTGTTTCAGAATGGTTTGCGTTTTCCAGACAAACATGCCGCTGTTCCAGAAAAATTTCCCGGATTGCACATATTGTTGTGCCACAGCTTCCACGGGTTTTTCCTTAAAGGCTGTGACGTTATACGCGCCGGTGCCCAGTTCGGTGCCGCGCTCCACGTAGCCGTAGCCTGTGGCGGCGTGGGTGGGTTTAATGCCAAAAGTTACCAGATATTCGGGGTATTGATCGAGCATGTCAAAGGCGGTGCGCAGAGCGCTTTGAAAAATATCCAGCGGTTCGATGATGTGATCTGCGGTGAGAATGGCCATGGCGGAGTCGGGGTTTACGCGAGCCAGCACGGCGGCGGAAAGGGCTACGGCATTGGCGGTATCGCGGCCCATGGGTTCGCCGATGACTTGGCTTTCCGGCAGCATGGCCAAGTCCGCCAGTACCTGATCAGCATAGTTGGCGGATGTGCATACGTACACGCCGGCGGGTTCAATGAGGCCGCGCAATCGGCCAACGGCGATAGATAAAAGCGATTGGCCACCGATAAAACGCAACAATTGCTTGGGGCGCAGACGCGTGGACATCGGCCAAAGCCGCGTACCGGAACCGCCCGCCATGATCACTGCAAAACGCATCTATGGAATCCTTTCGTTATTTTACCACCGTCGGACCGCAGGCATCTTGCCGAAAAAGGTACCTGACACCTTTTTCGCGCACGTATGCGCGGGAGGTGCAGGCGGGACGCCTGCATTACAGTTAACTTCTGCATCCTCGTAAAAGGTACCTGACACCTTTTTCGGGGGTTCCACCACCGGCAGAGCCGGCGGCTTTGTGAAGCATCGGAGTGCCGGCGCTATGCTGGGCCGTGTTCTAGCTCCTAACTTCTAGCTCCTAGCTTCTAACTCCTAACTCCTAACTCCTAACTCCTCTTTCCCGGTCTACGTTATAATCGATTTTTGGGAAGGTATAAATCGTGCGGGGGCGATCAGGCAGGTTCCGGGTGCTTGAATCGGGGTTGCGGCTGATGAACGGGGATTAACGATGATTCGATATTTTCGGTTTTTGGCGGGTGCAACTGTGGCTGCGGTGTTGATGGCGGGGGGGCTGGTCAACGCTGCCAACCCGCCAGCCCCGGCGGCGGATAATTCGGTTGTATTGGCCGGCCCTAAAATCAACGCGCGAAAACATGAATTTCAGATTCCGGCGGCTTTCTGGAATGAACATCTTACGGATTGGCTGGACGTGGCATTAAGCGGGCGGCCCAGTAATTTTCTGCATGAGACGGTGTTAAGCGTTCAAACCACACGCCATATTCTTAAAACTGCCTTTCATCGCATTGGTTACCATTCGGCTACCCGGTGGTCGCCGGATCTCAGTGATTTTGGCTTTATTCGCGGACAGCCGGTGCTGGTGCTGGTGAAGTTTGGGGTTCAGGGGAAGGTGCAGACGTTTCTTCTGGATGAGTTGATTGAATTTCGCGCGTGGCATGTTTCGGTAGGGCCTTTTGGCTGGCTGTATCTGGGCACGCATAACCCGTATGGACCTGCGGTGCCGCGCCCGCAGCCGCGGGCGGGTCAGCGGGTTGATCCGGCGGATATTCTAGCGGATGATCCGCAGGCGGCCATGCAGTTTCGCGGCATTCAGCATTCCTCGCAGGCGTTGCTGGATTTTCCGCTTTGTTTTGATCATTGGATTTATCCGAATATTCGTTATCACCGGAACTCCGCAGCGCTTTCCATGAAGGTTTTTGACAGCAATGGGAAGGTGCCGGTGCAACTGATTATTCGTCGCGTGTCTGAGGTGCAGTATTTGCAGGCGGCGGAAAAATATTGGCACGATCCGGCGTTTGCCGCTTATATCCGGCAGCAGTTGCCGATTGCTAAAGCGGTGGATGCGGCGCGGCGCAAGTTGTGGCATTTGATTAACACGAAACCGTTTTCCTGGACGAATTGGCGGGTGGAGCGCTGTGTCGCGCAGTTGCATTATGGTTACGCCCGGCTTCAGGCCGCGTGGGTGGCGTGGGATGTGGGCCATGCGCGATTCCGGGCGGCGAATAATTTGTCGGCGACTCAGGTGGCGGTGCAGGCGAAATTGTTTTTGTCTCATCTGCAGCAGGCCAAGCAAAGCGATCATCAGCAGTGGCTGGCAGCCCAGGCGTTTGATCAATTACGCCAACTCAAAAAGTCGTCCACAAAAGCGAATGCAGTGGCGGTTCGGCAATTGCGATCGGCAGAACTTGCCGCCC
>JAKAZF010000082.1 GCA_021826605.1 Planctomycetota bacterium
GGTCTGCCGGGCGGAGCGCAGATTCGCTACAAATAAATGCACACGGCCGGGCTTGTTGCTGTCTAGATTAACGCTGTATTTTCCATTCCGTGTCAAGCTTTCGCCGTGTCGCAGGACAATGGTTGTGCCGGCCGGGGCATTGGGTACGCGAATGCGGCACCACCCCGCCATATTCTGGCCCATGTCAAACATCCACTTGCCGGGTGCAATAAGCGACAATTTGACCGGATGCACAATCTGGGTCACTTGAATCGGTTGCGAGAATTGTGATATCAATCGCCCGCCGGGAGGTGGAAGTACAACGGCCGGTCGCCACGCCGACGCGTTAAATCCCGGCTTATCCCAGCCGGGCATGCGTTTGCGGGCATCGTAGGTTTCACCGTCGTATTCATTGTTTGCCGTGATCGGACCGTCGGTTGTGGCTTTCCATTCCGTGCCGCTTCGCACCAACAGCGATGCACCGGTCGCCATCCTGACATGCAGCAGCAACATTAGCCGGGGTACGCCGAAGCCAATTGTCGGCGCGGGAGTATGACGGCGCGGCGCATAGAATCGTCCGTTTCCCAGAATCACGCTGATAGTATTCCGGCCCTTCACCAGATATCGGGTGACGTTATAACTGCGGTAATAACACCGCTTGGGATACCAGCTTAGCGCCGGGGACAGTTCGTCTCTGCTGACCGTATGTCCATTGATATACAATTTGCTCCATCCCAGGCCGCTGAAATATACGATCGCATTCTTTATTGATTTTGGGATGATAAAATCGCGACGCAGATACCGCGCCGGCAGGCTGCGTCGGTAACCGCCGCCGATTTGACCCCACGGGCCCATGCCATAACCACCCAGAACCATGGCGCTTTTCCAGTGGGTACCGGCGCGTTTGGCTGCCTGCCAATCGGCGTTTGTCGGCACGTTAATCGAATGGCCGTCGGCAAGTGAAAAATGGAACATTCCGATCAAGCCGGCGGGATTTGGGGCACTACCCTGGTTCTGAGCCGCGACCGTGACGATATTGCGACCGGGATGCACGTAACGGGTTATCACCATTGAATATGCGTGATTGAAATCCGAGCCGCTGCCGACCGGTTGACGGTTAATTGTAAGATCGAAGGCGTTGTCCGCGGTTATTGTCACGGCGGCGGATCGCAGTTTTATGTTTGTGGGCAAGTTTATGACGCGGCGGAAATATCGCCAGCCCGGCGGGGCGGCCTGTGCGGGTTGACCTTCCGGATACCATATCCAATGTGCATTGTGAAGCACTTGACCCGACGAGGACGCGGTTTTTTGCAGGCCGATCCATTGCGCCCCGTGCCATGCGGCGTTGGTCGGCAATGCTTCACGCCAATGGGCGGGCCGGCTCCAACTGCTGACTTTGCCCGATTGATTCCACACGCGAACTTCCCAAAAACATTTCTCGCGCACGGTCAAAGCCCGCCCCGCATAGCGGATGTTCTGGGAATCGTCGGATTTTATTTTCCCTGAATCCCAAAGATCCCCTTTGCCTTGCGCCAGAAGTGTTTGTGATGACGCGGCCAGAATTTCATAGGCGCTTTGCATCTGTCCATGCCCGGCCCACGGCAGCACCCAGCCGAATTGCGGGTGCCGCGAATTGACGGCAACCGGGTTCCGGCGCAACTGGGTTTGCAGTTGAATCGGGGCGCGGGGCGCGGCGCTCATCGCCGAAACACCGCCTGCCTGGGCGAAGGCCGCAACACTGAGCAGACCGGAGGCAATACCTGTAAACTTTATTTTTGACAATCGGTTCATAAATGACTTTCCTTAAACAAATTCCTGCACTTCATGATAGTGATGACATGCTGCCGGGCGGCCCCGTCAACCTCCGGGCGGGTCAAAAAATATGCCGCTTAGGACGGCGTTTCCACCGCGGATCGGATCGAACCGGATTCGCACACTTCCATGGCATTGAAACACCATATATGCCCCATTGGCGAACTTGGAAAACGCCTGAATTGGGGCGATTACCTGTCTTGTTGCGAGGTCTTCAATGGTAATCGTTTCCTTTCGATTTTGATGATCAAAATCCACCGCGTACAGGGCGAGCCGGTAAGACCGCCTGTGGCGCAGACGAATATCGACGGCCGCCTGCGGCGCCTGCGACGTAAGGTCGGAGTAAAATACTCCCGCCCGTCGGCTCCTGGCGCCCATGGCGCCGCCGGCGGCGCTTGTCCGCAAGGCCCGCGGATCTGCGTTGCCGCCCGGCCATACGGTTTTATGTCCCCACAAACATCGCACGGATTTAACATATGGCGGCAGATGCTTGATATTCTTCATGCCCGGACCGTCGGCAAACAGCACATAGCCGTCCCTCCCGTAAACGCCCGGCCAATTGCCTTGCGTCACGCGATCCTGTCCCAACGCTGTTGCGGAATAGCGCCAGGGCGAGTGCAAAAACGGCGATGCACGGCCGTGATAACCAATGGCGAGCGAATAATTGCCGGAGTGAACGCCGCTGAAAATAATGAAATGCCCTTGGCTGCGGCCGCGTTCGACACCCGGACATGGGATAAAATGATGCTTGGACCAGGCCGGGTGGCCGTTAATGCTGATTGCGGAAATATGCCGGCCGGCTTTTGGCACGCCGATGCGGGCGATAACCCCGTTTGGAATTGTAAAATCCGCGATTCCGCGCCGAACATTCAACGATTCAACAATCGTTCCGTGCGGTGTCGGTACGGATGCTCTCACCCATGTAAGCATGGCGCCAAGGTGGGGCATAATATTGACTTGTCTGTAGCCGGGGGCCGCGGGCTGTATTCCCGCGGTCCATTGCGTCAGCCATGTTGTACAGCCGCTGCTCCAGGGATGGCACAGGCTGGTCGGACCGCAAATTGTGCTGGGAATACCGCCATTTGGCGGGATAACCCTGTTCCAGCCCGGCTCGTAGACCTCGAAGAATGTGGTGCCGCCATAGTTGATTTGTCCTCCCCAGTCATCAAGCGTCGTTTCCAGTGCTTCATTCCACAGGTGCGCGCGGGCCATGGCCTTGATCACAAAATATTCGTTGAACGGGGAAAATGAAATGCGATTCAACCGGTCGGAAAAATCAAGTCGGCTGAGCAACCGCGTCTGCTCCGCGGTGGGCACACCCGCATTGATCGCATCGGCCGCGGAAAATAGATCAGCCTCCCTGATCCAGCGTTTGTTGTACTGAATGAGGGTGGTATAGCGGTTGGCCCAGGCCGCGTATTTGGACTGCAGCGCCTGATTCCCCGCGCTGCCGGCAGCTTGTGCAAAGCGGCGGCAGGTTTCTATAAACAGCATCCTATAGGCTTCCCGCGATATTGAATTTTCCGCACCGGCAAACCCGCCCAGCCGGTCATCCCAGCCATAAAACGCGATATGAGGATGTGAAAAGTTGGCGGCGGCATGCCGCAAAAGTTTCTGAACCAGCGGGTAATATTTGCGGATTTCCGCGGTATCACCCGAGCAGCGGTAATAATCCACCAGGCTCAATACCCAATACAAATAATAACTGGCGATTCCATTGCCCTTGCCCGCTGAAGCATTGAGGTTATGCCGGACGAAATCAAAGTCACCGAATGCCGTCATAGCGGTGGATTGGGCGATGTGCGCGTCGCCGACCCAGGAAATGCGATCCCCGCGGTCCATCAGGATCGCCCCGATGCCCTGATGCAGCAAATTAAGTTTTACAGTATACGCACCGGTGTACCATATCCGTGTGAGCATCGGATTGCTGCAGGAAAAGCTGCCGTTGTAATTCGTCGGTTTAATCTGACAGACGGCCCGGATGGCGGTGATATGCCACGGCTTTCCGGAAAAACGCCGTACGTAGATCCATCCGAAACGCACCCCCTCATAGAATTGCGCGTTGAGCCGGGCCCGAAAAGTATGGCCGATTCTCTCCGGTTTCCCGATGCTGCTCGCCTCATGGGCCGGGGCGTCAAATTCACTGACGCCGATTTTTACACCGCTTCCGGTGCAATCCGGACTGTCAAATTCCATCCACGCGGCGGATTCAACTCCGAAGTCAACACGAATGAGCCCGGGACCTGTTACGGTGATGTCACATTTGCGCTTCGTCGCGGTTTCCAGACCGCGGAAAGATTGCGGCGTAGGGCTGTAGACTGCGGTCGGACGCAGCACGTAGGTCTGCAGGCCGGCTGAAGCCGGGGTATGCAACCAGCGATAAGCCGCCAGCGGATCCGGAGACAACTTCACTTGGCCGCCGGAAAACGAACCGCCGTGCAGCGCGGGATACGGTTCGGGTATTCCGGATCCCCCCGGAACAATGTGGTATTCCGGTATTGGTGACGATTCCGGAACGCCGACTGCTTTACCCGTGCCGGCGGCCGGAAACAAAACAAGCGTTGTCAGGCAGGCGGCCGCTACAAAGCCGCGGCATTGCCGCCGATGTTTTGCAATCTTAATATGATGCTCCATTGCGATTATCATCAAGCCGTATACTGCTCACGGAAATCGTTTTTCCGGGCTGATCAATGTCGTCAACCGCCCGCATCCATCCGCTGGAAGTTTTTATTGTCTTGGGATTGCTTCCACCAGGCAATTGCATTCTATGGGCGTAGGGATTGGTGGTGCCCGTCGGCGCCGTTTACCCGATATTTTACCGATAAAAATCATAGTAATAGACAAATCCCACATGCATCTGATTAAAGGGCTTCCACGCCACTGAGCCGTCATTGTACCCGATATTGGAACCATCCGGGGATCCCGCCGCCGTGAAATGGTTGCTCAGCGGCATGGTTGGCTCCGCTCCGCCCAGGAAGGTCCCGGCTCCCCAAGACCCCAGGTAGGATGCAGTGATGTCTGAAACGAGAATCGTGGAACCCGCGTCAATCGGTGATTGTGTAAAATTCTCGTTGGGAATAGCGTAGTCAATCCGCTTGCCTATTCCCGTTTGTGGATTGACCCAAGTGCCGTATGTGGAGGTACCAGGGCTCAGAACATTGCGGTTCGGTTTCTGATACCAGTAGCAATATGACGCGTAAACGCCGTACCATGCCAAGTTCGCCGCCCAGTTCGTATTCGTACCGCCTTTCAAGTATTGATGGACGGCCGTCGGCAGATAAGGAGCTCCCATCGACACGCCGTTACGCGGCGTGTATAGATAGTTCGCATACGGGCCGTCGGCACCCATATAACCCGACAGCGGACAATAAATTGACGTGGGATTCGTGAGGATTCCCATCGCATAAAGGCTTCCAAAATCGCACGTCGGATATTGGCCCACCGGCACTGCACCTGCTACCTCAACGGCCTGCCCGCCAAACGGCCAGTAGGCCGAATACGACCATGGAAATTGCCCCTTGCAATTGTTCGCGTAAATGTGAACTCCCTGGACCAAAGTGCGTACATTTGCTGCACAGGCCACGCGTTCAGCGTCCAGTTTGGCGCTGGCAAGTGCCGGCAACAGCAAGGCGATAAGCAGTCCGATAATCGACACAACAACCAGCAACTCCACCAGTGTAAATCCGCGGCGTTTCATAATTATTTACCTCGTCTGAGAACCTTGGCAGGTGTGTACCGGCCTGATCAGGACATTGGTCACGATTTGATGAATCGTGGGGTAACGGGCAACCAGTCGCATAGCCGCCTTTCTTCACAGCCGGAATCGCGAAACCTTCGCGATCGGGCCATGTGGATGGCGGCTCCTGGCCGTCTGCCGAGGTGCGCTCACTGGTGCTAAATGACCGTTACCTGTAAAAATCCGGACCGATAAAGTGGCGGTATCCCGGTGACAATTGCGACAGCGACTTCCACGACACCGAGCCGTCATTGTAGCCAATATTTCCGCCGTCAGGCCCCAGTTGACTGTGCATGTGGTTGCTGAAATAGCCAACCGCCGGCCATGTGCCGAATGTCACGTTCCAGGAGCCATTGGCGGACGTTACCAAATCTGTAATAAGAATCGAACTTGGCGAATCGGTCGGTGCCTGGCAGAAAAGGCCGTCTGCCGGGTCGGCATAGTTATGGCGCTTGCCGATTTTCGTAGTCGGATTAATCCATACGCCATAGGGGTTGGCTGAGCAGGTGCCAAAATATGGATTGGTACTGTTCCAGCCTGTCCAAACGCCGTTCGGGCGTTTATACCAGTAACAATAAGATGAAACGATATTGAACCAAGCTCCATTTTCGATCATTTTTTGCGGCCAGTTGGTGGCAAACGTGCTGTCTCGACTTTCAAAATATTGCAAAGCTTTAGGTAGATACATGCTGGCCGCTCCACCGACCTGTGCCAATGCACTGCTGGGCGACATCGCCGGCGCGGAATCCGGACAGTAAATGATCGTGGGATTTTTGAGAATGCCGTCGGTATATAAATCGGCAAGTCCCCATGCCAAGCTTACATTTGGAACCACATATCCCGGGGGCGTGCCAATTCCACCCAGCGGCCAGTCCATCTGATAGTCCATGGGGTATTGATCGTTATGGGTTTGGGCATACTCAATACAACCCTGCAGCATGCTGCGAATGTTTGCGGCGCACGTGACCTGCAGAGCGGCGATGCGGGCTTTGGCCAATGCCGGCAGCAGCAGTGAAATGAGCAGTGCGATAATGGCAATGACGACAAGCAATTCAACCAGAGTAAAGCCGCGGCGTTTCATTATATGCCCTTTTTTTGAGCCCACACCGGGATCGCCAACCGGATTGAATGACCGATGGCGACCCCGGCTATTGGTCTTTCGACTGGGGCGAGGCGTACTTATCCCGCATTCATTCGCAATTTAAAGGCCGCATGATCGCGGCTTCTAAACTGCGTCTTGGCATTTGGTTCTGCGTCGCTTGAGCAGTAATAAACCGATGGCACTAATGCCGAGCATTGCCAGAGATGCCGGTTCCGGCGTGCTTACGGGTGCCAGAGAGAAGTTATCCACGAGGAGCGTGTTATCGGACGCACCTGTCCCAATTGAGGTACCGTTCGTGACATCCAGTACCGCAGTAGTGCTGGTCGCGGTGTAATTTGCGGTAAACACGTCATATGGATTAGTACCACCCACGGCGGTGACGGCCAGACCATTGGCCAGTGTATCGCTACCCAGGGTAACGTTCATGGTGGGGTATCCGCCGCCGGACCCGCCGGTACTCGTTGTGCGGGCGTTGTAATAAAATTTCAATTGGTAGGTTGTGCCTACGGTCAAACCGTTGAGAGTTTGACTTATGCTCGCTTGCGCGGTGCTGGAACTGTTGTTCTGTAAAAGGCCTACCTGGCTGCCGTCAGGCACGGTCCCATTGTTGGCAAAGGGTCCCGAGCCCGTGTTTACACCTGTATTTCCCGTCGTGGCCCAACCGGCGATGTTGGATATGTACCCCGGGTAAACCCAGTTTTCATTGGCACTGCCTTCAAAACTGGGATTCCCGATAACTATCTGTCCGGGATTGCGCTGAATGACCGAAATTCCATCAATCAGCAATGTATTATCGCCATAGACACTGTAACTTGCCGAATTGGTTATTGTTAACGTTGCCGAAGAGGTTGTGGGCACGAAGGCCGCATTATACAGTGTGTAAGCCGGTCCCGTAACCGGAATGGGACCGACACTGCCTACTGTCTGGCTTCCATAAGTTACGGTCATTCCCGGTGATCCGTAACCCTGTCGTCCATTGTAAAATGCCTGAAACCAGTACTGCTCTCCGGGTGTAAGACCGGAAATTGTCTGGCTTAAGGAGGTATAAGTACCCGCCGATGTCTGTCCGTTCTGCAGAAAGGCTACCTGATTGGCATCTGGAAAATAGGTGCCGGCGGCAAACGGCTGGCTGGGCCCGTTTACTCCACTAAAACTATTGTTCGCTGTCCAGCCAGAAATGGTGCCGTAACCGACACCCGAGTTGGCCCCGTCCTGAAAGCTGGGATTGGCAATGGAAATTGAATCGGATGCCTGAACACTTCCGCCGACAACCCCCAATGCAATTGCTGCAGCCGCAACAGACACTAATTGAATTGACCGCAAACGTGAAAACATTGGACGCACTCCCGTAAAGCAACCCTGTCTGCTCTCATCTCCACCCGAACTCTGAAGGCCGGTGAAATGGACATGATAGCATTGACGATTCTTTGATCGAAGCCGGTTGCAGCGTTGGGCATTGCTTCACATTTTATGTATCGGGCACATCTTGGCCCTCTGGCCTCGCCGATGATGGTTATCCCCGAACGCACATACGACCGACAAACTTTTACCGGACTCCCGACTACGCGGGACTTTTTTCCAAGACGATATATCCAGAACACAGAGACGTTCTGCAACGTGTCTGTAATGAGTTATATTACATTTCAAGCTCGATTACAAGAAAATAGATCAATTAATTACATTTGATTTTACGACATTTTGAAAATACACTACATATGAAAAATCAAGCGTATTATTGGTTTTTGACTTTTATATGGACCCAATATGTTTTTGAAATCCGACACTACGCATGGCTATTTTCCGGTAAGTGATCGCGTTTTTGCGACAGGTTTTTACCTGACGGGGGCCGGTGTGGAACGCGTCGGAAAAAATCAGATATATCCACTTCCCACCCATCCGGACATGTATGAGTTTTCCTGGAACTTGGGCCGCGTACTGCCCGAATTTCAATTGGTTCTTATCGCCAGTGGAGAAGGTGAATTTGAGTCCGGCGAAACCGGACTCGTTCCCGTGCGCGCCGGCATGGCGATGTTGCTCTTGCCCGATGTGTGGCACCGCTATCGCCCAAATCCGACAACCGGCTGGGTGGAGTATTGGATTGCCTTCAACGGGCAACTCCCTCACATCTGGCAGCAGGCGGGTGTCATTGATCCCAAATTCGCGGTTCAAAGTATTCCGCGAGCCAAAGCATTGGCTCGCAACATTGAGGGAATTGTTGACTC
>JAKAZF010000083.1 GCA_021826605.1 Planctomycetota bacterium
CACTGGCCCAGGCTATTTTTCACCGCTTGCGTCCCAATGGGTTGTTGAACATCACCGTGCATGTTGACCGCAGCCAATTACACGCTGCACCCGTTGTGCACGGGAAAATTCACTGCATAAATGTTCAGGCGAGGTATGTTAATTTTCCCTACCCGATGAACCATGTCCATGGGTTGATCCGTTTTACAACGCATCAGATCCGGTTTGTTAATGTTCAAGCCACCGCTGAAGGATTCCCCGTGGCTCTCAACGGCAGCGTGGCGATCAATGAAAATGATGGTCCCATTCATCTGGTTATCAGTTCGCCGCATGCGTATTTTGACCGGCGGCTTGCGGCGAGTCTGCCGATCGATATTCGGCCTATCTGGAACCGGTTTAAACCGGTGGGCGTCGGCGGATTTGTCTGTGATGTAACCCATGCCGCCGGCACGCGCGGGGGGCCGCGGATTGTGCTGCATATTTTTCCGCAGGATGTTTCCGGCGCTTACCGGGATCTGCCGTATCCGCTGAAACATGTCCGTGGCTCGCTGATCTTTACGGATCACGAAACAAAAATCATCAAGCTTGAGGCTCCGGTTGGAAAGACGGGTCATATTATATTCACCGGTAAAGTAACCTACTCCCCGCACAACCTTGCCAAGCTCCAGCCCATGGTGCACCTGCAGGCCGTCAACGTGCCGATTAATTCCACCTTAACCGGAAGCCTTCCAGCATCATGGGCCAAATGGATTAAATTACTGCATGTCCAGACCGGTGATGCCGACCTTGATGCCATGATTACCCGCGGGTCGGGAGGAAATCCGTCCGTGAAAGGAGTTGTGAATATTACTCATGGGGTAATGGCACCCACACAACTGCCATGGCCCGTGCGCAGAGTCACGGCTTTAGCGCATATCAGTTCCGGCGGGTTAATCCTCAACAGCGTCACCGGGCGAACCGGCCCGGATGGCAAGGGCACGTTGGCCATAACCGGGGCCATCGCCGAACCGGCTACCGGGCCGGTGCACGTGAGCATAAACGGAAGCTGGAAAAGCGTTGACATTGCTGCTGCGGCACCGGCCGGCGTGCCCAAGACCATGGCGGAGTTTTGGAATAAATGGGAAGTTCGCGGCTCCAGTAACGGAACATTTGCCTATTCGGTTAAGGCCCTGGAGAACCCGCTGACGGGCGTCAGCACGATGCAGGGTCAGAAATACCGCGTGCAGGTGCAACCGGATGGCATGACCGTGCAACCCGCATTTCTGCCGGCACCACTTTCCGGAATCACCGGCGACGTGGATGTGTCCGCGGGAATCATCCGTTTGAAAAATATCCAGGCCAGTTCCGGGGTGCAACATCTGAAGCTTTCCGGAATTTACCATACCGCCTCCAACTCTTTAGGCCTTTCCTTAACGGCCCAGGGGGCGCGGTTATCCAAGCGATGGATGTCCTTAATTCCGGGATCCACCGGTCAGTTTATCGATGGACTTAAACCGCGGGCAGGCTGGCTTCTTGAACTGCCCACGCTGGAGCGCATGAAGGTGGGCAACGCTTACCGCTGGCATGTTACCGGCTCATTGGTGCTAAATAATCTTGCTACGACGGGCGATATTAAACTCAAAGCGAAACAGGCAGCGGTTACCATCGCACTGGATCTGGCCCCCGGCAATTCTTTCCCCATGCTCGATGGGGAGTTCAGCGTGGCGCGGTTAAATTGGAAAGGCAGGATTGCCGATCCGTTGACCGGGGAAATTACCGCGAATTCGTCCACCCACGTGATCACCATTGATAAAATCAATGGAATGGTCGACGGCGGCAAGTTGACCGGTAAAATTCACATCCATACGGGCAAGGAGGCATCTTATGATGTCGCGTGTCAGTTGCATGGCTCACAATTAGCCGAACTTTTAAGCTCTCCCGCGAAGGCCGGCGCTGCCAAAAGCATCCAGACCAGTACGGGACTTGTCGACGCCTCCCTGAATTTAAGTGCGATACTGGGCAAACATCCGACCCGGCAAGGCAGCGGGCAACTGGTGATTCAAAGCGCCCGTATTTATGACGTACCCATGGCCATGGGCCTCATGCAGATTGTGACCCTGCGCTTGCCCATCAGTTCGGATTTCCAGCACGCCCACGTGCAATACTTCATCAACAACAATATGGTGCGCTTTAATCCCATTTCCTTAAGCAGCCCGGGTGTTAATCTTGTGGGCGAAGGCTCCCTGAATTTGCAAAGCTCAGATCTGGATCTGCGATTCATAACGCAATCGCCCCACGGCACGCGCGTGCCGCTGCTGGGATTCCTTTTTGGACTTGCCCGTTCGCAACTCCTGGAGCTTCGCGTTTCCGGCACACTGGCGCATCCGGTCATAGCTCCTGTTCCCTTACGCTTCCTGACCTGGCCCTTTACAGGATTTGGGCAATAACCCGATACATGGTTATAATTTCAGCCAGTCCCGGACATACCGGCGCCCGTAGCTCAGTTGGATAGAGCGGTGGTTTCCTAAACCGCAGGTCACAGGTTCGATCCCTGTCGGGCGCATTTTTGCCGCAGGCAAAAATAGAGCAGGAGAATTTAGAGAGTCGAAAGTAGAGCAAATAAGGCTGGGGGCATAATAGTGACTGTTGCCGAAACAAAAGGCCCTCCTGCGGTCTACTGCTCTACTCTCTACTGCTCAAGGCCCGATAGAGCAGGAGTTTGGAGAGAGTAGAAAGTAG
Organism: Planctomycetota bacterium; assembly: GCA_021826605.1. The sequence goes on from JAKAZF010000083.1 coordinate 2,698, forward strand.
AGCAAATAAGGCTGGAACGCAAGAGTGGCTGTCGCCGGAGCGAGAAAACCCCTCCTGCGGTCTACTGCTCTACTCTCTACTGTTCAAGCCATTTTTGCCAAAGGCCCGATAGAGCCGAATTTAGACCGGTGAACAGTAGAGCAAATTATGACGGTAGAAAATACCTCTTTCGGTGAGCAAACGCCCCTCTTGGCTCTGCTGGAAAGAATGGCTGAAAACCATGCTATCCACAGCCGGAAGCGTTCCGCGATTGTCAGCGGTGCGGTTGCCATGGATACCATCGAGCGATACATGGACCACGTAAAAAGGGCGACCGACCGAAAAGGCAGAAGGCGAGGCAGACTGGAAACCTCTGTTTTTCTTGAAGGCAGGCGGGAAAAGCCTCGCGGGGGGCTTAAGGGGAAAGCGGAGCGACTGGCATTGGCCCGGCTGAAAATAAAGGGCGATCTCACGACGCTGGCGAAGATTGCGGAAGGCTACGCCCTCGGCGGTCGAGAGTTGGACGCCTTGGCCATGATCGCGTTCGCGCTGGTGCGCGTGGCCAACGATGATAAACCGCTCTTGCGGTACCACCGGGTCCGTTCCAACATGGGAAAACCGCTTACGGCTCGCCAACGAAAGCACCTGCAAAGTCTGGGAATCGAGGTGTAGTTTGTTACATGCCACGCGATCAAATTTGGTGAAACAACTGCGTACCTGTTTCGCTTCCACTAGGCTGGTTATGTATATCTGCGGGTTCGGCTACTGGTAAGAACACGTGGAGTCACGAAAAGGTGGCATTCGTCGATTCGCCAACGGGCAGGGAAGGGCGGTATCATTAATGGCAGCGTTTCTGGTGAGGTTGATGCCCGTGGATCAGGATACAAAATCGGGTGATGCAGCTGCGACCTGGGAGGTAGCCCGGCTTCCCCGCCAACCGCGAAAAAGATTAGGGGCCGGCGCAATTTTCTGCGCCACTGCAGCCCTATTCGTGACGGATGCGCTGAGCCTATGGGTGATAAATTTCAGTCCAAACCAACTGCTAGCTAGCCCGCGTTTCTGGATAACATGGTGGGTGGCAGTATTTCCCGCGCTCGCATTTTTTAATTCATTGGGACTCTGCGCAGGGGTGTGTCTCTGGGTTGCACCGGAGGCCGCTAATCTGAGTTTATGTGGACGCGCGGGTCCTGTGCTCGGTCGTATGGCACCAGCCGCCACCTTGTTCGTGGCGGCCGACGTGGCGCTCACGGGACTCCGCGTTGTTTTTCCGCCAGTGGCTTTCGGCAGCGGGCCGTTACCGCTATGGGGGACAGTAACCTTCAGGGTTCTCGGATGGATTAGCGCCCTTCTCGGTGTACCGTTTGCCTGGTGGCTTTGGCGTACCATACACGCGGTGGTGTGCGTTCGGCAGCGCGGTTGGAAGCAGGTAGCAGCGGCGCTCTCATGGCTGTGGCCTGCACAACTCGCTGGCTGGTTGGTGGTCGGGGTCCTCCAGGCTTTCCCCATGCCTCCCGCCGGGGATGGCCTAACACCATCAGCAATCTTGTTCCTCCGGGTTTCGGCGGACGTATTAGCCTTGCTCCAAGCTACCTCCGTGGTGATTGACGTAACCTCTCTGGCATTGTTGCTGGCGCTTCAAGTACGTTATTGGACCGATCACGCGGCAGAGCCACGAGATGGTGCGGAAAATGAGCCGGGACGCAATTAGGGTGACCGGTTTAATGGTCGATGAAATTATTCAGCGAGGGCTGGAAAAGCACGTTATTGCGTCGTCGGGTGTGTTTATCCTGCGTTGAATCAAAGGGGGCCCGCACCGCGCCGTTTCGCTGTGAGGAAGACTATGCCGCCTTGCCAGCCGGTGGTAAAGTCAAACTTGGAGCATACAATGCGCTTCGTCGGAGGCTTAAGATGAAACAGCCAGCTGCGTATCGGTTTTAGTTCGTCGCGATCGCGGCGTGCGCGTTCTGCGCGTATGGCACCAGCGGTGCTGCAATACCCGGGTCCGCTAATTTGCGGGAAGTTCCGAAGATACGTGGATGGAAGCCGATAGCCGTTCTGAATACTGCTTCTGCCGCTTCTCCGTTGCCATTGCCGGGGCCAGCGGGCCCGCGCCTGCGGGCGGGAGCGGTGTGGGGTGGCAAATTAATCGCGTCGCCCGCAAGGAGCGTGGGCCTTGTGGCATGGAGGCTTTCGCCTTCGTTTCGTCTCGGTACAACAATATTTCCCTACCATCTCGGAGGTCATGGAAGTTGGTCGCCGGCGGGTTTTCCCGTCGGGCTGATCGGTCGCCGAGGGTCCGTGGGCGTGCCCTATTTTCTGCGGGGAAAGGATGGGGCCAATCCCCGCCTTGCGATAAATTGGTACTCTCGAAACAGTTTGAGATTTCTTCACGTGTACCAAGTGGTGTTGCGGGGCGTGCGAAATAAAGGGGTTCAGGTAATTTCTCCGCGAAATAGCGATTGGTTTGCGACGATCCCCGCCGTTGTCGGCGGAAGCGGAGCCAAGCCTAGAATCCGATTGTGGAGCGACCGGGACGGCAATCAGTTGCCCGTGCATTTTCCAATTCTGCGGTCCCGTCACACTTCCGCTTTTTGTAATAGCAGCACATTGGCTTGGGTTGACGGCGGCCCGCACATTCACCTTGCGCGGCTGGGAGCAAAACCATTCGGGCGGCCCACGATAAATACGATAGCGCTGGGCCAAGGCCCATTGCGGGCCGGTTCAATTTCACCCGATGGTAAGTGGATGCTCCTTCTTGGACGGGGAAATAAGCATTTTCCGGGCTTGGTCAATGTCATTTTAGCGCCCGCGGCTGGGGCCGGCACGGTGCGCGTGGCCCGGTATCTTAGAACAGGCGATGTGATCTGCGATCCTGCTTTCTCGCCGAATTCGCAACTCGCGGCTTTCGCGCTCATCTGGGTAAAGGGGCGTATTTTCGGTGGAATAGATCTATTCCTGGTCCGCCGGGGGGACTTCAGCATTCTGCGCTGGGCCGAGATTCCCGCGGCACTGCTGCCCGAGGCTCTTACGTTTTCCCCTCATGGGCGGCAGCTGGCGCTCACGACTGCCCATTTGGTATTCCTCTTTGACATTCCCACCGGCCGGCAGGGCCATTCCTATCGAGCTTTGCCCCTGTCCAAATCAAAGCGGATACGGATGCCATGAATTATTCATTATTCATTATTCACTATTCATTACTCATTGCCCCCGCCTCATTTCGTTAAAAAATACGACATCAGTTCGTAGCCGGCTTCGATGTGCAGGTCGCTTTCCATGGCGGCCTGTTCGGTGTAGGCCCGTGCGATGCTGCTTTTTCCCTGTGAACCGGTGATCAGAAAAGGTACCGGAGCTTCGTGGTGCTTGCGCGTGGCGCATTGGGTGGCATGGTCGGGCATGATCAGCAATCGCCATTGATCAAAGGTCTTTAATTTCTTGAGCACCGGGCCGACAACATGTTCGTCAATGGCTTCAATGCTTTTGATTTTCGTGGTGAAGTCGGCCTGATGGCTGGCTTCATCCGGTGCTTCCACGTGGCAGCAGACCAGATCAAAATTGTCCAGGGCGTCGCACGTGTATTTCCCCTGGGTGGCGTAATCGGTATCGTGATAGCTGGTAATGCCGGGCACATCAATATTTTTCCAGCCCAGCAGGTTGGCAATTCCGCGCAGCAAATCCACAGCGGTAATCATGGCGCCGGAAACGCCGAAACGTTCCTTAAAGCTTGGAATATGCCGAGGTCGCCCCTGGCCCCACAGCCAGATATCCGTGGCCTGATTTTCGCCGAATTGTCGCCGCACCAGATTTACTTCATGGCCCTTGAGCACCGCGCGGGCCTTGTTCATAATATCCAGTAATGGCTCTGCACCGGCTCCGCGCGGTAAATGGCTTTTAATCGGCTGATCGGGAATATCATGGGGGGGGGTGGTCTTTACTTTGCTTAAATCCGTGCCGGAAAGTGTCATTAAATTGCGATAACTTACGCCCGGGTGAAACGTCACTCCGCTGGCGCTTCCTACGGCGTCTGTGACCGCCTGCAAAAGCGTGCGGCCTTCGTTGTCTTTGATATGTCCGGCGGAATGATCCACCATTTTTCCATCAATAATGGTGACGAAGTTGCACCGCATAACCCAGTTTGAGGCGTTGAGTTTCAGGCCCATTGCCGCCGCCTCCAGCGGAGCACGGCCGGGATGATATTGTGCCGGGTCATACCCCAGAAGGCATAGCGTGCAAACGTCGCTGCCCGGGCTGAAATCCGGCGGTGTGGTGCGAACCGTACCAATGCGACCGTTGCGGGCGGCTGCGTCCATATTGGGTTTACAGGCAACTTCCAGGGGCGTTTTATTGCCCAGTTCGGCAATCGGGGCGTCGGCAGCTCCGTCGGGAATGATAATGGCATATTTCATGGTGTTGCTTTCGATTCCTAATTCCTATCAACAATATTCTAACACGGCGACCCGTGCGATGAGGCGATCCGCAACAGCTCACGGCGGCGGATCGATGACCCGAATGTGCCGGGTCTGGCCGCGTATGCCGCGCAGGCGGTCAATTTTGGCGGTAGCCTCGGTCACTTTGCCGTCCGGTGCTTCATGCGTCATAATTACCAGGGGCACAAATTGATCCTCGTGGGCTTCATGTTGCACCATCGCGGCCAAGGAAATGCCCAGCTTACCAAGTATGCCGGTAATCTGATGCAGCATTCCCGGTTTATCCTGTACCATCATCCTTAAATAATGCCGGGATGACACATCTTGAATTGGAATAACGCCGGCGGTACTGCGCCGTGTCAGCAGCGGCAGTTGCTTGAAAAGCAGTGGGGCGGTTCCCATGGCCGCTTCCACAATGTCTGCGATGATGGCGCTGGCCGTGGGCTTTCCTCCGGCTCCGCGACCATAATGAATGGTCTGGCCGCTGGCATGGCCGACGACGGCAATGGCATTAAATGACCCATTCACATTGGCCAGCAGATGTTTCTGCGGAACAAACGAAGGGTGTACCCGCAGGGAAATGCCATGGCCGTGTTTTTCCGCGATCGCCAGGAGTTTGCATACGTAGCCCAATTCCAGGCCATAGCGCAAATCCATATCGTCAATGGTATTTATTCCGCTGACATGAATCTGGTCAAATGGCACATGGGTCCCGAACGCCAGCGACGCCAGAATGGCCAGTTTATGAGCACTATCTCCGCCGGTGACATCCAGTGTCGGATCAGGCTCGGCAAAGCCGGCGGCCTGGGCTTCGGCTAAGGCGGTGCTGTAGCTTTTACCGGCGGAACTCATTTCACTTAAAATGTAATTGCATGTCCCATTGACAATTCCGACGACCTGATCAATTTCATTGGCGATCAACCCGCGAGTCAGTGCCAGAACAATGGGAATAGCTCCGCCGCAGGAAGCTTCAAAGCAGACGCAGGAGTTGGCTTTAGCCGCGGCGCGAAATATTTCCGTCCCATGCAGCGCCAGCAGATGCTTATTGGCGGTTACCAGTAACTTCCCGGATTTAACAGCCCGCAGGGAGAACGCTTTCGCCGGTTCAACGCCGCCCATGACTTCCACGACAATCTGAATGTCCGGATCATTGAGAATATCATCCGGATTGGTGGTAAATAAATTCGCCGGAATTTTGTTATTCCGGGTTTTAGCCGTATCCCGAATTAAAATCCGCTTCAAAGCCAGCGACTGTCCGGATCGCTTGGCCAGCAGCGCTTTCTCGGTCAGCAGCATCTCCGCCACCGTCGCTCCGACCGTTCCGCATCCCAGCAATCCAATATGTGTTGTCATAGCCACTCCAAGTATTCCTACAGCGAATTAAGATACGGCAACCGACGGCAGCGTGCCAGCGCGGAGGGGGATTTATCGGGTAGGCCCAAGGATATCTGACGATTTCCAACGCCCTCCAGTGGCGATTACAATACAGCCGTATAATAGAAAAAGCCGGACAGGTAGAGGGCATAAGAAAACTTCGCTAGTGAGTGTGCGGTCGTGAAAACCAGAGAAATAGTTGAGTTCGGCGACTTTCAAACGCCAGTTGGGTTAACTGGCCATGCTTTGTAAAACCGCTGTTGCGCGCAAGATTCTTGCGCACTGTTGGAGCTTGGATCTGAGTGTCAAACACGCCGCCATTTATAAAATCGACGCTGATTACCACTTCAACGCGGCAGTG
>JAKAZF010000084.1 GCA_021826605.1 Planctomycetota bacterium
GGATATTGCCTGGCCTTTGACCGCATCAATGCGCTAAGTGACGGCAATCTGGATATTGCCAAATCCCTGGTGATTGAAGATACCGAAGGCGGAGCCGCGGCCGCCCATGGTGCGAAATTGCGCGTTCTGGGTGTCGCGACCACCAGCAGCCTGAATTCTGTGCAGAAATGGGCGGATTTGTCATTTGCGAATCTGCTTGATGTTCCATTACAACAGTTAGACCAATGGCTTGGAGTAACGGCGGCCGGGTGACAACGAAAATTCTCGGCCGGTTTCCGAATTCGAATTAGTAATTAAGCAAGATTGCCGGTCAACGGTTGCGAAGAAAAGGCTCCCGTTGTTGGCGATCCCGACGTGCCACCGCCGGGCTGATGTTTCGCAATGATGCGCATCGATTGTTCTTGCTCAACCAACGAAGTGGTGTCTATAATAATGCCACGGAGCGTAGGTCGCGCAGAATTTCGCGTGGCGTGAAGATTATTCCACCGAACCGTTATCATTTCCTTCATTACGCCGACGCAAGCGCGAAATATCCCGCCCGGTATCGCGGTTCAGTCGTCCACTTGGTGGCGACGGCGCGATCCGGATTGCTATTTTCAGAACTGCCGCTGTACTTTGTTGGCAACATGCAACGGGTCCCGGCGCGACCCGCGGTGCCGCCCTTCGGCCGATGCTGGCAGAGTAGTGCGGTGCGCGGGCAACTGATTCCACGCCCGGCGATGTGAAAGGAACCGATCATGCAAGTTTATCTCAACAGGCGCTCGGGCCTTACACGATTGGAGCTAATTGTGTTACTGGCGGCCGGTTTCATAACGATCGCCCTGCTGAAACCCACCATCTGTGTCGTTTGCGAATTACCAAACCGCGCCGTTTGTTCCGCCAATATTCGGGGTATCATCCAATCCATGTACATCTACGCGCAGAGCAACAATGGGCGTTTTCCCTGCACACCCGGCCCTAATGGCGTGGCTTACAGTAACGCGCCGCAATATCCTTCGGATCTGCTCCCAAGCCGCACTGCGAAGAAGATAACCGCCGCGTGGTTCGGTAGCGGCAAGGTGCCGCGTGGAAGTGATCTCGGCAATCCGCTGGCCTGTATGTGGTTGCTGGTGTTGGGTGGAGAGGATGTGCCGAAAAGCTTTATATGCCCTGGAGACCCAACGGCCGTTCAGCCCAGTCTGGAATACACAATGACCCCCAACGCGGGAAGAACCGCCGCGTATCAGGCCAATTTTGGCGTTCGCGCTGATGGTCATTCACCTGGTCTCACAGGTCGGGGAGAAAGCTATTCAATCGCCTATCCGTGGCTGCCCGCCGTGGATGGAAGCGTTGCCCAGCCCGGACCCTGGTGGACAGATCACGACAATTCTAATGAGCCTGTGGCCAGCGATATGGCCCCCGCCGACCTTCCCGCATCCGGCATTGCCAATCGAATCATGACAGTTCTGCCAAAAGCCAATACCTACGGCAACTTCATCTACAATTCGGGCAATCACAGCGGCGACGGCGAGAATGTCGGCTTCGGGGACGACCACGTATCATGGGAAGTCAATCCGTATTGCGGTGTACACCGTGATAATATTTTCACCTATTATAGCCGCGACTTTACCGGTTCCGGCGATGCACCCTCAGCGCCCCAGGTCGGCTTGAGCGGCCTGGGCACGCGGGTTCCAGCGCCGGTTGTCCATTTTTCCAAGCATTCTTTTTACGACCTATGTATGGTTCCGGTGCGTGAAGTTAACAGCGGAGCGTGGTGAAGATGTCTCGGTAGTGCGAGGAGACTGGCTATGGAAACGATGGGAATTCAGCCCGAACGGAGTGGCAACATCGGTCGTTTTTTGATGCGCCGGGTGTTGCCCGGCAAAAATATCGCAAGAATTGTTCTGGCCCTTGCGCTGGGGTTTGCGAGTATTGCCGCCGCGACGGTCAATATGCGACCGTCCGCAAATAATTCCGCGACCACGATTCCGGAATCGCTTTGGCAAGGACAACTCGCCGAACGCCGCGATGCGGTTTGTGCGGCGGTTGTACTTGCATTCGATGGCGTCACAGTCGCGGCGATCGGACTGGGACTTGAGTTCAAAAAGTCTGGCCGCCGCAACGCGACAAACGCGATAGTCTTTATTTTTCTGATATTGGGATTGTTGTTTTTGTGTCTCGTGCTTCCCGTCCCACTGTTGGCCCGGGCGGTGGAAGTTATTGCGTTACCGTTATAACCACCACGGATTGTTATCCGCACCGCCGTGGGGACGGTCCCATGCCCACCTAAAAGGCGTATAATCGGACTCGGAGGTTTTAACAATGCCCACGTTCGGATTATTGTTCGTCTCCCTGCTGCTGATTGGAGCGCTTTGGTGGGTCAAGGAAATGTTCGGGCGATGGCGGGCCGATCTTGAAGAACTGCGTGATCCGCAGACCGAATGGATTCCCCGCTTATGTCTCATCGGCCTGTGGCTGGTAACACTTGTGATCGCTTTTTTCGCGATTGGATTTGTTCTCATCGTTCTCCTCTCAATAATTTCCGGCCTGCGGTCTTTGCTATAAAGGGCGCCGTTGCGCCGACTTTCAGGTGTTTACCGACAGGCGATCAGGGCCGCGGGCTGGGAGGTGCGTCACTTTCGTTAAGCGACATATAATCAAACTCCAAGCGCCGGAGAAACCGTACATCTGTCAAGGAGATATCGCGCTCGGCGCGGACTTCGCTTTTTTCTGTTTTAATACCGGCGCATGAATTTAATAAGCCACAAAGTTTCCCAAGAGTGGTTTCCACGGCTACGCGCTTTTCCGGGTGGTTGTAGTCTTCGTCACGCATGGCTGCTACCACATCAATTCTGTACACTTCCCCGTCCGGCAATTCAATCTCGTCGGACAGCAGTACGTAGAGCGTGCAAATGGCGCTTCCTTCCCTGGACATCAATTTATTTATATTCTTTCCTTGAGCCTGAAGCCGGTTATTGAAGCTGTCAGGGAATGCGGTGCGGATATAGCGTCGAGCTGTCCACGTTGAGAGGGATTGGACATTTTCCAGGGAAAGGGTCAACATGGGGTCCGGGGTTAAATCGACCAGATGCCGTCGCTCAATGAATGTTCTGGAACCCGCGTGGAATTCCACCCATTGTTCATGAATCCGGATTTGCAAACGTCGCGGATTCTTCCCGTAGGCCACGGTGCCGTCGGGGGCGGTGACAATCTGGGCGCCAACAAGTTCAACATTCGGTTCGTTGGTGAAGTCATGATGATGAATGTCACAATCATGTGACAGCAAAACCCAATGTGTGACATCCTTTTTCAGTTCGGCAGACTTTAGACCGGGCACCGCGCTCAATTCCACGCCGGCCTTGACGACCGACCCCTGCCGCCAAGCCTTTTGACGTATTGTGCTTATCCACGATTCATTGTCCGAAGTTTCGGCCATTCGGTCAGCTTTCGTCCATTGGGCGGCGCGTCATGAGGTCAAACTCCGCCGAGTCTGGTTGGCCCAGCGGAAGGTTGAAGCCGCGATTCCTGGCGTCCTCGATCAATCCGATGCGTTTCGGGGCCGTTACTGCCGCCCTTAATTCCGCCAAACGCCGCCGAATTGACACTTGGTCTATTTTTTCCGCCTTCAGCATCTCTAAGAGGCTTGTGCCGGTTTCATCTGGGGAAGTTAACGCCTGCGCGGGCAGCGGCAAATTAGATTTCTTGTTCCAGAATTCCGCCAGGGCGTACACTTGATTTAATCTTGCCTGACAACGCGGTTGCGGCCGCTGCCCCTCGCTGATCCATGCATAAATTGTGGGCCGGCTGACGCCAAGAATTTCGGCAATTTGCGAAATCTGCAATGGAAATGCCGTGCGAATGGTGGCGATACAATGGGAGCAATCGCCAAATGTTACCGCGGAAGATGATTCTCCGTGCGCCCCAGCGGCGGCCCCTCCCGCAGGCTGATTGCTAAGCGATCCAGAACGATTCCCGGGAAGTGAGCCGGTACCAACCAGAAGTACCGTGCATAAACCGCCTCCCACTACGCCGTCGCCAACACGCAATCGCCCCTTTGCTGTAAACTCATACCCCGGCCGAAAACTGGTCGGCTCTGGCACCGTCTTTTGTACCATATCCATTTGCCGTTCTCCCAGCGCCGACAGGTGTTGAATGCCGAACTGTGAAACGGTATTTTCAACCATATCAATATGTGTTGGTTGGTAACTCATCCGGGTGCACTCCATGCCTGAAAAGCTTCCTCAGTGACAAAAGATCGAAACGCCACATCCGTATATTTATGCAACTCCCCGAGTTCCTGCGATAATCCGGCACCGGAAAAAGAGAGATTCGTCCGGGAAATATGGTCGAAATCGAGCACACGAGTGTCCTGAGCTTTCAATGCCCATTCTGGAAAGGCCATGGAAACTTCTCCCAGGTCGGGCGGTAAAAGCGACGCAATGTTCATCAATTGAATCGATCGCACCGTAAGAACGCCCGCCGGCGTCTGAGCCTGCGAGGCGAAGCTGAAAACCGTATTCTGGCTCTCCAGCGATGCGGCCGACACACCGCGAAGTCCCGGCCGCAATAATTCTCCGGTGCTGATCCCGTCAATCGGGGTCAGCAAATCAACATAGCGCAGACCGATTTGCTCAATACTTTCGACCTCGGCGTAATCAGCCAGAGGCTGCGTAACCGCTGTGAAGTTCGAGACAAACCCATCAAAGGTATCGTAGGCGGTTGTTTGAAACGTGAGCGCGTCGGTCGTCAGGATCACTTGCCTGCAACTGTCCGTGTCGTCGAATATCCAGCGTTTGGTTACCTCGGTTTTTGTCTCCGTTCCGATCATGATATTCTGAATAGTTTCGACTCTGTATTTCGGAAACTCATGATGCCGCATATACTCCTGGATATCCGGAACGTAGGACTCCATTTTTAATACAGGGCTAAATCTGACTTGTGCCAGAACAAAAATTAGTGGCGAGCGGGGGAGTTTCACAGACTGCTTTTTGAGTGGTGCCATTTTTACTTCCTGGCCGCATGCCCAAGTGATAGCTAACCAATGCGATACCATATCCTGTCCGCTATAGTAAATAACTTTACACGATACTTTACACCAAAGCAACAAAATCCAATAGATATTCGTATTAATAAATATAATATTTGAAATACGGGTGAAATGCGCGGCCGCACGGTTACCGGGTTAGATAACTCGGGTGGCCTTTGCCCAGCCACAGGCGGATGCTTGTAACGTGATACAGTGTGCCGGTGCCGGCTTTATTGAGGACTTTGGGTTCGGGCCGGCCATGGATTTCAACGGTATTGCCCGGAAGATATCCTACGAGTGCGGAAGTGGGAGTTAACGCGAATTTTCCGCCATAGGTGTCGCCGGCATAAACTGATGAATAGCGAATGGTCCAGGAAATCCCGCGACTATCATGCTGGCTTAACACGCCAAACACTGTGGAATAATTTTTGCTGTGCCATCCCACATTGGGTTGCGGATAGTGATGCAGAATTACACCGCATCCGGAAAGCGTCACCGCCAGGCAGATCATCAGTGCAGGAAGGGTTACAGCGCGAGCCAAATGTAATTTGCCAAGCCTGCTCGCCGATGGAGGCACTGCTGTTACGCCGGTTTCGGTGGAATATGTCATGGCGTTTTTCTTCATTGCCTTTCACCGCTGATGCGGGCGTGTTCGCCGACGGTATACACGCTCAAGCTGTTGGTGGCACCGGCGGTTCCAATCGGCGCGCCTGCGGCAATCACCACGCGATCACCCGACTGCGCCCAATGCTCACGTTGCAACAGATCATCCACCATCGCGGGCAGATCGTCAAAGTGCTTCGGAATCGCCGCGTGCACCGCAGTAACACCATAATACATCGCCATGCGTCGCACCGCCGCCGCATCCGTTGACAACGCGACAATGGGGATAGGAAAGCGGTTTTTTGATAAATAACGCGCCGATCCGCCGGCCTGCGACCATACCACCACCATGCGGGCATTAATATCGCGTGCAATAGCCATGGCTCCGTGTGCAATAGCGGCCGTGCGATGGTGGCTGATTTGCAGCAATTTTGGCGGCTCAGTGCGAATGCCCTTCTCCACAATATAGCGTTCGGTTTTGTCCGCAATATCCCGCAGCGTCTGCACGGCCTCAAGCGGATATTTCCCAACGGCCGTTTCGCCCGAAAGCATCACCGCATCCGCGCCATCTAAGATTGCGTTGGCCACATCCGATACTTCGGCGCGCGTGGGCGTGGGGTTGTCGACCATGGATTGCAGCATTTGTGTTGCGACAATAACCGGTTTACCCGCTTCATGGGCGGCATCGACAATTTTTTTCTGTAGCAGCGGCACGGCAGTCAGTTCCATCTCGACGCCCATATCGCCGCGGGCTACCAGCACGGCATCGGAACAATCCAGAATGGCGGAAAGATCATCAATGGCCTGCGGCATTTCAATTTTTGCCACCAGATCAATATCTGATTTTCGGCCTTCCAGATACCGCCGAACACTTTGCACGTCATCGGCACTGCGGACAAATGACAATGCCAGATAATCCAGTTGATGTTCAATCGCCCAGTCAATATCGCGCCAGTCTTTATCCGTCACGCTGGGAATGGAAAGCCGGGTTTGCGGCAGATTAATGCCCTTGTTGGATTGAATTTTACCGCCAACCATGATTTTGCAGCGGACAATATCCGGGGCCTTCTCAATGACCGTGGCGCGGATACAGCCGTCGTCAATGAGAATCGACTGCCCCACCTGCACATCGTCAACCAGGCAGGCATAATTAGAGGACAATAGATTATTCTGCCCCAGCCGCGGCTCACGCTGAATGGTAATCACATCGCCCTTAGCAACGATCATGCCCCCATCAATAACTTTGCCCAGGCGTATTTTCGGGCCGCACAAATCTCCCATGATGGCCAGCGGCGGATGATTTGAGCCGCTGCGGGCCACAGCCAAAAATTGCTCTCGCTGCGCTAAATCACCATGGGAAAAATTAAGGCGCACCACCGAAACGCCGGTTTGAACCAGTTGGCTGAAAATTTCAGCACTGGCGCAGGCCGGACCCATGGTGATGACAGTTTTGGTTCTCACGCGATCAATCATGCTGATAAATCCAATCGGGTAATGGCTTTTCTAAAGCCGCATTCGGCCCTCACTTTAACTACCTTATTACTCCGCAGCCTGTCAGGTATCTTAAAGCCTTGTCATAAGGTTATCGAGCGCACAGCCGTAAATTTTGAAATTCAACGTGTTAGCCTCATGCTTAACGAGTTCCGCAGAACCGCATTACTGAACTCTGATCTTCAGGCTTTTGCCGGTGCAGTGGCCATAGGTCGTAACACCGCAACGGATAACTCCGTGAGTTGCCGCGGGTCCACGGCGGATGGCGCTTCGGTCATCATATCGGTACCGCTTTGGGTTTTCGGAAAGGCGATAACTTCACGGATGCTTTGTCGATTGAGCATCAGCATTAACAGGCGATCCAATCCCAGTGCTATGCCGCCGTGCGGCGGAGCGCCAAACCGCAAAGCATCCAGCAGGAAGGCGAATTTTTTCTGTGCCTGTTCCGGTGAAATGCCCAGCAGCGAAAAGATTTTGGATTGCACATCGCGCTGATGGATACGGATCGATCCACCACCGATTTCTATGCCGTTAAGGACAATGTCGTAGGCTTTGGCACGTACCTCCAGCGGTTGGGCTTCCAGCAGGGCCACATCTTCATCCAGTGGGGCGGTAAAGGGATGATGCCGGGCGATGAAGCGGTTGGCCGCCGGGTCATGTTCAAAGCTCGGGAAATCCACCACCCATAGGAAATCAAAACGATTTTCCGGAATCAGTTTGAGTTGCCGAGCCAGTGATTGTCTTAATTCGCCCAGAACTTTCCAAGCCGTTTCAATTTTATCTGCCACTGCCAGCAGAATATCCCCGTCATTGGCCCCGGAGCGCTGCCGAATAATCTGCTGCGCCGGGGCGGGAATGAATTTGGCAATCGGGCCGCCCATATTTCCAGCCCCCGCGTCACCACCAAGCTTGATCCACGCCAGGCCTTTTGCCCCCAGCTTTTTGGCATCTTCAGTCAGTTGATCCAGTTGCTTACGTGACAGCGATGCGCCGCCGGGAACAGCGATCAACTTCACGCAGCCACCGACCGCTACCGCATCCTTAAATACGGCGAAGTCCGTTTGCCCCACCATATCGCTGATGTCTTTTAATTCCATGCCGTAGCGCGTGTCGGGGCGGTCAATGCCAAAGCGGTCCATCGCCTCCCGCCAGGGCATACGCGGAAATGTCGCGGGCAAATCCACATCCAGGATTTGTTTCCATAACCGCACCAGCAATCCGGTAATCAGGTCAATAACATCTTCCCGATCTACGAAGCTCATCTCCAGATCAAGCTGCGTGAACTCCGGCTGCCGATCCATGCGCAAATCCTCATCCCGAAAACACCGGGCGATCTGCATGTACCGATCCATTCCGGCAACCATCAGCACTTGCTTGAATAACTGCGGACTCTGCGGCAAGGCGTAAAATTCGCCGGGATGCAGCCGGGATGGCACAAGAAATTCCCGCGCACCTTCCGGCGTGCTCTTGTAAAGCATCGGCGTTTCAATTTCCAGAAAGCCGTGCTCATCACAATAATCGCGCATTATTTTTGTTACGCGGTGCCGGATCACCATCGCCTGGGCCATATCGGGTCTGCGCAGATCCAGATAGCGGTATTTCAGACGCGTATCTTCATTTACCGGATCATGCTGTGCGGGCGAAAATGGGGCGGTGTCCGCTTTATTTGCCACTTCCATA
>JAKAZF010000085.1 GCA_021826605.1 Planctomycetota bacterium
TCCAGTCGGCTCTGTATATACAGGGCTGTGCCGTCGCCATCCATGGTGGGATTGGTAGCGATAATGACTTCACGCACCAGGGGAGTTCCGGAGGCATCACGCTGACTGACGCGCTGCACCAGCGCTTCGATGGTGAGGTTTTCAGGATTGATTCCATCTAATGGTGCCAGATGTCCCAACAGGACATGGTAAACCCCTTTGTAACTGCCCACAGATTCAATTTGAAACAGATCCTTGGGCTGCTCAACAACACAGACCAAACCCTTATCACGCCCCGGATCGCGGCAAATTTCGCAGGGATCGGTTTCAGTGAGGTGATAGCAGATACTGCAGTGCCGCACTTGTTGCTTAACGGCGCGAATGGCATCAGCCAACGCCAGGGCGTCCTCGGAGCTGCCTTTCAAAATATGAAATACCATTCGTTCCGCGGAACGGCTTCCAACGCCGGGCAATTGGCCTAAAAGCTCCATGAGCCGCCGGACGCTGGCACTGTAAGCCATGGAATGGTCGGTCATGATGGCATTCCCATCATTTTCTGAAACCCGGATAAATCCACATCCCCGGCGACGCCCTGCATTTCCCGCTGCACCAGGTTGCGCACATTCGCTAAAGCCTCGTTAACCGCACTGCGGGTTAAATCCGCGAGTACCGCGGCATCCAGTCGTGCGGCATCGGCTGAAAAATGCACATGGATAATTTCCATGTGGCCATTGGCGGTTACGGAAATCAGACCGCCGGCGGCAGTTCCGTCCGCCCGAATGGTTCCGAGCTTCTGCTGCACTTCCGCCATTTTAGCCTGCATTTCCTTGGCGCGAGCCATCAATGGCCCGAGCTGACTTAGTGATTTCAGGGAATCAAACATGCATCCTCATTTCTATGATTGTACCATTATTATCATGACAGTTCCGCCGGTGTTTCAACACTGACTTCAATGGCTTCCACGTTAACGAGTTTTGCTCCCATTTTCTCCATTAACTGCCGGACTGCGGGCATTTCCTGCACGCGCTTCATCAATTCCGGAGAAACACGGGGACTGGGGGTTGGAGCCGGGCGAACCGCCGTGGGTGCCACCGGGGAAATGGCCGCCGGAGCGGGTCGGGCACCAGCGATAATATCCAGATGGCAGGTTTTCCCGACCACACCGGCAAATGCTGATTCGAGCATACGGGTATAGCGTTCGCTGCTGACCATGGTATGCGTATGTCCGGGAACCTCCAGGCGTATGGCCCCGCTGCCGGATTCCGCAGAAAGAATACGGGCTTGTCCATTAAGCAAATTAACCAGCGAGGCCCCCTGATTTTCCAGCAGATACGCTTCCACCGCCGTCCAGATTGAATCCGTTGATTGTTTTTCATCCGCGGCGACAACGGTCGCCGCCGGCGTTGGCGCGATGGCGGGTTGAGGCGCAACGGTTCCAGCAACCACTGATGGCTCATTTCTCACAGCCGGGGGGCGGGCCGGGAGGAAGGTGTCGACCGCGTTTGAGGCGGGGGTCAGTGGATCATTTTTTTTTTGCGCGTCTGCGGCCGGCATGGGCAATTGACCGGACTCCAGCACTTGCCGGATAGAATTGAACTGCGCGGCCATGGCCAATCGCACCATCAGCGCATCAAACAGGGGCCGCTGCATGGTTGAACCGCGCAGTGATCGCAAGGTCTGATCGCACAATGCAATGTGATGAACCAGCACGGCCGGTTCAAACGCCGGGGCAAGTTTTTCCAGTCCACCGCGCCATTCGCCGGGGATATCTAAAATATCGGTTTTCGTTCCGCATACGCGCAGAATCATTAAATTGCGAAGCAGATCGGTTAATTCACTTAATACCTGTTCGGCGGACATGCCATCCAGAAGCAACTGATCGGACAGCTTCAATACCGCCGCCGCATCGCCTGCCGCCATGGCCACCGCCAAGTCAGTCATATTGGCCAGAGATGGCTTGCCAAGCAGTTCATCCAGAAGTTTTTCGGTAATTCGCCCCGCTCCCAGCGATAGCACACGATCCAGCAATGACAGGGCGTCCCGCATGGATCCCGCGGCTAAAATGGCTATTCGATGCAACGCGGATGTTTCCGCTTCGGTACTTTCCTGCTTACAAATATCAGCAAGGTGATCGGTGATGCGGGCGGCCGGAATATTCTTAAAATCGTAGCGCTGGCATCGGCTTAAAATGGTAGCGGGAACCTTATGCACATCCGTGGTGGCAAAAATAAATTTGACATGCGGAGGCGGCTCTTCAAGGGTCTTCAAAAGCGCGTTAAAAGCGGCAATGGAGAGCATGTGAACTTCGTCAATGATGTAAATCTTAAATTTACTGTGGCTGGGGGTAATGCCGGCACTTTGACGCAGGTCACGAATCTGCTCCACGCCGTTGTTACTGGCGCCGTCGATTTCAATGACATCAATGTCCTCTCCTGCCGCGATCGCTTTACAGGTGGGGCATTCGCCGCAGGGCTGACCTCCGACCGCGTTGGGGCAATTAATTGCCTTGGCTAATATGCGTGCCGAGGATGTTTTCCCCACACCGCGCGTACCGGTGAAGAGAAACGCGTGAGCCAGTCGCCCGGTGGATACGGCATTTTTCAGCGTAGCAGCAATCGCCTCCTGACCAATGAGTTGGTCGAAGTTCTGCGAGCGATAACGCCGGGCCAAAACTGTATAACCTGCAGCCATGCACACACTATAGCAACGGCTTAATTTTCCGGCCAGCGACTAGCTTAAGCCAGGAACACTTTCAGCGCCACGGCATAATCCACCGTCGGACGATATTTCGGCAATTCCACACGCAATCCTGTGGCAGACTGCTTCCATTGGAGCTTTTCATCGGTGCCCAGCATTTGAACATGATGAATTTTCCCCGGCTTGGCGGCTGCCGCGGTGCCCAGCGATTGGATGATAAATGCGTCGCTTGGCCACCCCAGTACCAACGCGTATACAACTGTGTTGGCCTTGTTTCGGGTGAAGCGAATGTCCTTTACCCCCATACTGAGAATGCTGTTACCCTGGAATGATCCGGCCTTGATGACATTTGGGCCTTCACCATATACTTTCCACGGGCGCGTGGCGTAAATGGCTTCGCCGTTAACCGCGAACCATTCGCTGAGCTTTTCAAGAATCAACTTTTCCTTGCGATCAATAGTCCCGTCGGGTTTACCGGGAATATTGAGAATAAATGTGCCGTTCTTGCTGACCGTATCGATCATCCAGTGAATGGCTTCCCGCGGATGCATGTAGCCGCCGTACTCGCCGGGATGGTTGAACAATGCACGCAGATAGTGCCAGCCCCCGATACAGGTTTCGGATTGCCACGGATATTTCATAATTCCGCTGCTTAGTCCACGCTCAATATCCGCCACTACGCTTTTAAGTAACGGACCCGGAACATTTTTAATATTAATTACGCCTTCCATTTTTCCGCCGTGCGTCTGCAGATTGCGATTATAGAAGTAGGCACCAATATTCATGCCGGCCCAGCCCAGCGGGAACAGCGGGTTATCAAAATAGAGCAAATCAGGATTGTGCTGATCGACAAGATCGCGGGTGCGATCATAGAAATTTTTCACATAAGAAATATCCGGCAAAGCATTGTACGGATGCTTGGCATTATAGAGCTGCTGCGGGTCATAGCCTTCCCACCATTGGCCTTTGCCATCCGCCTTGGTCAAGACGCCATCATACGGAATGCCGGCATACGGCCCGGTCTTATCCGCGCCGTGCGATGGTTGGAACCACCACCAGTTACGGGCCTGATGGACCGTAACACCAAAACGCAAGCCATGTTGCCGCGCCGTCTTGGCCCAGGTGCCGATGACATCGCGATGCGGGCCGATGTTCTGAGCATTCCACTGATGATGTTTGGAATTCCAGGTGTCAAAGCCGTCATGATGATTGGCTAATGAGAGAAAGAGCTTGGCCCCGGCCTTTTTGTACAGATCCATCAGATGTTCCGGCTCCCAATTCAGCAATGTCCATTGGGCGCAAAGGTCTTTGTACCCGAATTTGCACGGCGGTCCATAATGCTCCACCTGATATCGGTTTTGACCGGATCCCTGAATATACATATTACGCGCATACCAGTCCCCATCTTCCGGCACGCACTGCGGACTCCAGTGATTCCAGATGCCGAATTTGGCATCACGATACCACTCGGGACAGTCATACTCCAGAAGCGACTGCCATGTTGGTTCGTACGGCCCGTCGCCGGCAAGATTGGGAATTGGCGATTCCATCGGCACGCCATCATGCGAACCGCCGGGGACCGGCAGTGCCGGCGGATTACCCCACCCTGTGGGTCGCCAACCGGCATTGTGCAATTTTTCCTTCACAATGGCCTTGCCACGCAGAGCATAAAATGTCCGTTGACGCGCCGGCGTGGCACAAAATTCCGGAAAGGTCTCGGTGTAGCGATCAAAGCCATCGGCAATAAGTCCCGCGGCGTTCGCCGGTTTCCCCAATGCGGGAATTGTCGCCGCCGCTGCGGCACCTGCCATGAGTTTGCAAAATTCTCTGCGTTGCATCATTGGAAACTCCTCGTCGGAAACCGCTGGCATGCCAAGCCAACGATTCACATTCGCCACCCGCCCGGCCACACTAACCGGTTGTCATCAGGCCGCCGCATTCGCGTAATCATCAACTCACCGTCGCGTTGTTGTCAATGAAGCACTCTGATTTTTTCGAACCTCGGTGCGGTAGCGGCAGATGCTGGGCCGAGTCACGGTCGGCAGCATAGGCTTTTTACGTGTGGGTATCAGGAGACGCCACTTGCTTATCAAGAATTGATCGCAAATCAGGATCGACTACGGAGCGGGGGCATTTCTCCCGGCTTTTCCGCAATATGCCGGCAATTGCGTGAGGTCGCAAGGCTTATTCCCATTGATCAGACTCTTGTAAGAAAAGCCTTTCGACCTTTTAGCGACGTAAGAGCGGGAATATTTGATTACCAGGAATTCCCTGTACAGGCCAAATACCAGGCGGCATTTTCGCCCGGTTCCTCGGGTACCGAGACCTCGTGCAGCAGTTATCAGCCTGCAAGCGCAGACATTTTCCATGACTTTGCCAAAAATTCAGGCATTCGGGCGGCGGATGATTCCGCCTGGCATGCCACGGATGAAATTTTCCCCGGCGCGATTACCCAACCATGGCCCGGGGCGTATACAATACGGGCACGGACTGGTATCCGTGGCGGCGAAGTTTCGCCTGATATTATCGGCTTGTAGAGATATGGATATGGAAAGCAGTGACAGCCCACCGGGGAGAATGGCAAATCCCATCACCGGGTTTCTGGCGGCAGTCGGAGCCTGGACGATTCATGCGGTGCAGACTTTCGGCGACTTCGGTTGCTTTTTGTCTTCGATCATTTACGGCATATTTGCCGGCATGAAGCGGCGAACGATTCGAGAACTGTTCATACAAATGTATGAAATGGGAACGCTATCGATTCCAGTGGTCATGCTGGGGGGCGGGTTTATTGGCGCGGTGCTGGCTGTCGAAGCCTATCCGCAATTTAAAGCCATTGGCGCCGGCAACCGCGTTGGCTCGGTTATTGTCATCAGCGTGGTAAAGCAGATCGGTCCGGTTCTTACCGCGGTGATGCTTGCGGGCCGGCTCGGCGGCTCGATGACGGCTGAATTGGGAACCATGCGGGTAACGGAGCAAATCGACGCCCTTCGCGTTATGGCCGCCGATCCGGTGCGCACGCTGGTGGTACCGCGGGTCCTGGCCTGCATTATTATGACGCCGGTACTGACCGTATTCAGCGACGCAATCGGCATTTTAGGCGGATGGCTGATTTCAGTTGGCGTGGAAGGCGTCCGGAACTACCCCTTCTGGCATTATGCACAAACGGGAATGGACATGTTTACCGTTTTTGTCGGACTGATCAAGGCATTTTTCTTCGGGCTGGTCATTTCAACAATTGCCTGCTACAAGGGATTCCGCTGCGGAAATGGCGCGCAGGGCGTGGGCCGGGCATGCACGGAAAGCTTCGTCTCCGGTTTCTGCGTGATTCTCCTGGCCAACTTTATTCTTGCCGTGATGCTTAATAATATTTACGTTATGCTCTGGCCGAACCAACCCAGTATCCTGTGAGTCATTTGCCTATGCCGATACCATCTACGCAATCCACCGATGTGCCGGTCATTCGTTTTGAAAACGTTCACAAACGATTCGGCCCCCTGGTCGTACTTAATGGTCTGACCCTGGACATTCCCGCGGATCAGACAACGGTGGTCATCGGCCCATCGGGTACTGGCAAATCCGTGCTTCTGAAGCACATTGTCGGGTTGTTAAAGCCTGATTCGGGCAAGGTTTATTTTCACGGCCAGCGCATTGACAATCTGCCGGAAAAGCAACTGGAATCCATCCGCAAGCGATTCGGATTTCTTTTCCAGCTCAGCGCACTGTTTGACTCCATGGATGTCGGCGAAAATATCGCTTTCCCACTGCGACAGGCGGGCGGATTCAGTGAGTCGCAAATCGCCGAAACGGTCCACGAAAAGCTCGCGATTGTGGGTTTGGCCGGGTCGGAAAGGAAAATGCCGGCCGATCTTTCCGGCGGGCAGCGCAAGCGCGTGGCATTGGCCCGGGCGATGGCCATGAACCCGGAAGTGCTGCTGTACGATGAACCAACCACCGGTCTGGATCCGATACGTTCGGATGTGATTAATGAATTAATCCTGAAGTTGCAGAAGCAATTTAAGGTTACCGGGATCGTCGTAACGCATGATATGGCCAGCGCTTTTAAGGTGGCGGATCGTATCGTGATGCTCCTGCACGGTAAAATCGTTTATCGCGGTACGGCGGATGAAATTCGCGACTGCCCCGATCCGGAAGTGCAACGGTTCATCCAGGGGCGGGCGAGTGAAGCGGAATTGGATGCATTGGATCGCCTATAACGCTGGTGTTTGCCGGCCGATTCATCCGATCTACCGGCCTTTCCGTAAATGATGCCGGCAGATGAATTATTGATGAAAGGCTTTCATGCAGATCGCGGCGGGCTGGGTATTGTGCGTATGGCTGACAGTGCTGCTGGCAATATGGATACGTGTGAGCTTCTCGCATGCCATGCGTACGATGGCGAAATTCATTTGTGATGAAGATACTTCCCCCACGGCTTTTAATGGTCTGATCGGGCCGGATGATGCTCCCCGGCAGTACGCAGGCGATCCGAATCCATGGCCCAAAGTGACAATTATCACGCCCGGCCGCAACGAGGGGCATGTTTTAAGCCGCACTCTTGGCTCATTGTGCCAATTGGATTATCCGAACTTCCACGTGATATTTGTGGACGACCAATCCACAGATAACACGCGAGATGTTTGCCGAGAACTTATGGGCCGGTATCCACATTTACAGGTAATCCATCATCATCAGTCTCCTCCGGCCGGATGGGGCGGCAAGGTCTGGGCGATTCAACAGGCCGTTGACATGATTGATGGAGATCTGGTTCTTTTTACCGACTCGGATATCTGGCATCATCCGCAATCATTGCGAAAAATGGTGCAACTGCAGCACCATCGCAACATTGATATGCTCAGCCTGCTGCCGCGCATGGAAACCGGCAGCCTACTTGAACAGGCGGTGATGCTGATGGCACAACACGCGCTAATGACGATGGCTCCACTGTATCGCTCAAACGATCCCGCAAATCCCACCCCGCTCACCGCTGGCGCATACATGCTTTTTCGCACCAGCGCGTACAGATCCATGGGGGGCCATGAATCCATTCGTACACACTTGATCGAAGACCTGGCATTGGGCACGCAGTCGCGCTCCAAAGGGCTGACTGTTTTCACGGTTTGCACGCGTAAACTGCTCAGTGGGCGCATGTATGAAGGGCTGATGGATACGTTTTGCGGAATGAAGAAAAATGCCTATGCCGGTTTGCGCAGCAGTCCGATTATCGCGTTTTTCACAACCATTTTCATGCTGCTGGCCGGGGTATGTATTCCACTGTATCTCATTTTTTCGGTGATCGCCCTTTGCCTGCATCCGGCGCTGCCATGGGCGGTGGCGGTACTTCTGGCGTTGGCTTTAAATGCCATATTCTTTTTCCACTTTGAGCAACTGCGACGCCTCACCTGCCAGAAACCCGGTTCGCCATTTTTTATGCCGCTGGGGATGTTGTTCTGCCTGGGGGTGATCGCGGCAAGCATGTGGGATTATTATGTTCGCGGCGGAAGCGTGTGGTCAGGCCGGGTTTACGCCCGGCGGGAGGTTGATATCAATGCGACCATTCTGACCGGTGAACGCAAAAGTGCCCGCGAAGTCTGATGCACCAATTATTTGTCGGCAACTTTCAACAGCACTTTTCCCATTGGCCCGGCGGCCAGCCGTTCAAACGCCTTCGGCAATTCGTGAAAAGCAAACACCGTATCGATCAGCGGCCGATTGTCATGCACCGCCAATACTTTCAGCACCTCCTGCCATGCCGCGCGGGCGTCTTCAGGAGTAAAACTTCCCGCGGCCACGCCGCCGATCCGCAGCCTCCGAAAGAACAGACTGGCGGTGTTAAACTGCGGCACCGGCCCCGCCAGCCGCCCCACCACACTTATTTTTCCCCACATGGCCATCACATCCAACAGTTCGGAAAATTGCGATCCGCCAATGTTTTCCACCACCAGATCCACGCGCTTGCCGGCAAGCAGTTTCAACAATTCTTTCCGCCACTGTGTGTTGGCTGGATCGAGTGTAATGCCGGCCCCTATTTCAGAAAGCCTGCGGCGCTTTTCCGCGCTGCGCGAAAAGGCCACAA
>JAKAZF010000086.1 GCA_021826605.1 Planctomycetota bacterium
GGCACCCAGCGCAAGGCGGTGTTTGGAACCATCAGAACATTATCACGCTTGGCCACAAGAAAATCGGTCTGCGCCGTCAGATACGGCAGAAGTTTCCCGCCGGGATTATCGGTATCCACCACAACCGTATAGGTTACCACGTTCTGCACCATCGTGGCGTTGAGCCGCAGTTGCGAAACCACACCGTGAAATACATCGCCGGGAAAAGCATCAACGGTAAAGGTGGCCGGGTCGCCGACTTTAATGCGACCAATATCCGCTTCATTCACCGATGTCCACACCTGAATTTTCTCAAGACTTTTAGCAAGAAGAAAAAGGCTTGGTGTGCTGAAACTTGAAGCAACGGTCTGGCCGATATTGACTCTGCGGTCAATGACCACACCCTTGACCGGCGAGGTAATGGTGCAATAGCCGAGCGTAATTTGCGCGCTATTCAATGACGCCTGGGCGGCTTCGACCGCTTTTTGAGCCTGCACCAGAGAGGCCTTGCCGAGGGTGACACTGGCTTTGGCCTGATCATAAGTGGATTTGTACGCGTCATATTGGGTAATGGCCAATGCCGCACCGGAGGAGCCGAGTTTTTCCGCGCGCAGCCAGTCCGCCCGGGCGTTGATATAAGCAGCCTCATACTGCTCAAGCTTGGCCCGGGAAACTTCCACATTGGCTTTGGCTTCCTCCAATGCCGCTTTGGCCAAGGTCACCTGCGCCTCGTAATTGGAGGGATCTATGCGAGCCAATATTGTGCCTTTATCAACCGGGGAATCGTAATCAACGGTATGGCCGGCGGCATCGTTTCCAAAGGCGATGATGGTGCCGTTAACCTGCGCACCGACATCCACCACATCCCGCGGTTCAAGTGTGCCGGTAGCGCTGACGGTAGCGGCCAATGTTCCCTGCGTAATCGGTGCGGTCTGGTAGATAACCGGCCGGCTGGAAGCACTTCGGAAATGATTCCATACCCAGTAGCCGCCAACGGCCGCAACCACCAGGATCACAAGGATGACGATCAGATTTTTCATTTTGACACTCCCGAATCATGCGTATGAAAGTCTCCGCGGGCGGATGCTTACCTCATGGCCCCGACCGACCCCCCGGCTTGAATAACGGACGCAATGTTTCCGCGGCGCATAATAAAAAAGCCCGCTCCCTGGGCGTCAGCGGTTGAAAAATATTGGCGAAATGATCTTCCGCGGCACGCTGAACGGACTGCAAAACATCCCTGCCGGCTGCCGTCAACGACAGCAGCGACCGTCGGCGATCCCGGCTGTCTTCCGTCCGCTGAACCAGACCGGCATGGGCCAGTTCAACGGCGAGCTTGGAGGCGGATGGCAACGTCAGCCCCATGACCTCAGCGGCATTGGAAATTGAGAGTTCCGGAGACATGGCAATGGCCATCATCATGCGAAATTGTCCGACGCGCAAATCACCGCCTTCCGCGGTGCGTAAATGCCGCCGCAGCGATCCCATCATGTGCGGAATCAGCGAAACAAACGCCCTGGCCAGCACATCGGCGTCATTGCCTGAAGAAGCTACGGACGCCGATACCGGCGCATGATTATTTAGTTTCCTTTTCAAACCAGTTCTCATGATGGTCTATTCCCGAACTCCCGCAGCACGGCGGCCACATACTTTTCTAACCGCACAGAATTATTATACACGCAGGCCAGCAACTGCATAGTATCTCCAGGGCGCGAACAACCGGTACCGCGCCTTGTCAATTGTTAGCACGCTTGAAAAATTGAATAGTTGCATAATCGAATTAATATTTTTTCACCGATGTGCTATAATCCGCGGCTATGAAAGACCAGACGAAGCCGGAGATTCCGCAGCAATCCGCCAAAGTTATGATTCCCGCGATTAACACCCCCGCGCAACGCGCACATCGGGGCAGCGTGGCACTGCTGATTTTATTTCGCATATCACGCAGTATTGCCGGCGGAATGATGATCGTGGCATTGCCTTATCTGGTGCTGAACCGATTGCATGAAACGTCGCTGGCGCTGGGCGCCATTTATGTCGTGGGCGTGATGTCAACGGCTTTCCTGGCCGTTGGGGCGGGATATCTTTCAGACCGGTGGGATCATAAGGGAGCATTGCTGATAACCGGCGCGATGGTTCCAATCAGTGCGTTGATGGTGTATGTCAATCAAAGTTTTCCGATGGTGCTGGCGGCGTCGGTGGTCGGCGGATTTGCCGCCACGGGATCCCTGATTGGCGGCGGTGTGGGCGGCGCAGCACAGCCGGTGCAGAGTTCGGTCATCGCCCGGCTCTCGACGACGGAAAATCGCACCCGCTATTATTCGGTGCTGGCGTTTCTAAGCGGAATTGCCGGTGCCGGCGGAGCGATGCTGGTGCATTATTTTTCGATCCGGAATACCTTTCTGGCCGCGGCGATTATTTCAGCAGTCGGCGCGGTCCTGCTGACATTCATTGCCATCCCCGAATATGTCGTCAGCAAGCCCGTGGCCCGTACGCAGTCTAATCAGGCGATACGGCATTTCAGTATTACCGGCGCGCTTAACGGATTAAGCCAGGGGCTGATTACTCCTTTTCTGATCCCGTTTTTTGTTCTGGTGTATCACCTGTCCAAATCGCGCATGGCCGTTTATACCGCAATCGGCAGTGTGCTGGCATCGATTGCATTACTGGCCGCCCCGGCACTGGAACGGCGGATGGGGTTTGTGCGCAGCATCACGTTTACCCGCGGACTTGGAACGGCCATGCTGCTGGTGATGGCGGTGTGGCATAACTTGTGGATCGGCCTCGCGATTTACCTCATAACACCCGCATTGCGCATTGCCGCGCTTCCGGCGCAACAATCCGCCATCATCAACCGTGTGGAGGGCCAGAGCATGGGGCGGGCATTGGCGATGAATCAAGTTACGCGGCTGTCGGCCTCTTCGGCGGCGATGATCTGTACCGGCTTCCTGTTTGACATTTCTGAAGTTGAAATGCCGTTTATTCTGTATGCGGGTGTCATGGCGGTCAATATTTACCTCTATTATCGGTTCTTTGGACATGATGGACAAAATGGGGCTTCGGAAAGCGCACCGGTAATCAATGCCCGCGGTCCGATGCGGGAAGAGCCTGCGAAGCCGTCACAATAACCAAAACCCGCTTGAATTGCGGCGCAAGCCGACCTAATATTGTGTGGGTTGGAAACAGCCTCTTATCAGAGGCTCTGCGAGGTCCTGCGGGGCGGTTTGGCCCCGCAGTGTGCTTGGCGGCGATGACGAGAATTGGAACGGTGATGCGGTATGATGTGCAATCGGTGCAATAAACCGGCGACGGTACACATCAAGGAAATAAGCAACGGCAAGATTGTCGAATTGCATTTATGCGACCAATGTGCGGGATCGGCGGGATACAGCGCGCAGGAGCATCTGCCGTTAAATGAAATTCTCAATGAGTTTGTTGCGGCGCATAGTCAATTAACCAAGGCGAGTTCTCTGCATTGCCCCGAATGCGGCATGACCTGGCAGGAATTTAAGGACACCGGTCTGCTGGGATGCGAGAAGGACTATGACCTTTTTGTATCGATGCTCGGAGCCGTTATTGAAAAAGCGCAGCGGGGTGCCAAGCACCATACCGGGAAAACGCGATCACCGCGGGCCAGACCAACCAAGGCGCATGATGAGCCGGACGCCGTGCAATTGCGACGCGCGGAACTCAAGCGTCTGCAGGTAGAGTTGGCGAAAGCGGTAGAGACGGAATCTTATGAAAAGGCCGCGAAATTGCGTGATCAGATCAAGACTCTTGAACGCTCGGCCTGAACGGCGTAACGGGCTGCCGCTTGAACGGCACAGTAAAACATTGGGTGGACGATACGATGATTTTTGATGACTTAACCAGCCAGACCGGTGAGTGGCTATCAGCCAAGGGGCCGCACAATGATATTGTGATCAGTTCACGGGTGCGTTTGGCCCGAAATCTGGCGGCATTTCCGTTTATGAGCAAGGCCAATCGCACGCAGCGGACGCAACTGCATCGGCTGTGCCGGGAACGTCTGACGGCGCTGCCGGGGCTGACGGATCTGCTGTACATAGAAGTGGATAAAACCGAAGAGACCGATCGGCAGATGCTCGTGGAACGGCATTTGATCAGCAAACAGTTGGCATCCGGAGAGGGAAGCCGGGGAGTGGCGATTACCGGCGATGAGGGTTTAAGCGTGATGGTCAATGAAGAGGACCATCTGCGTCTGCAGGTCATGCGTTCCGGAGTGCAATTGAGAGAATGCTGGCGCGAAGCGGATCGACTTGATGATCTTCTGCAGCAGCAGCTTGACTATGCGTTTCATGAACGCTGGGGATATCTTACGGCGTGCCCGACAAATGTGGGAACCGGAATGCGAGTGTCGGTGATGATGCACCTGCCGGCCCTTAAGCTCACCGGTGAAATCGAAAAAGTCTTTAAGGCGGCCCAGGATATGCATCTGGCGATCCGCGGCCTTTTTGGCGAAGGCACGGAAGCGGTGGGCGATTTTTATCAAATCAGCAATCAGACCACGCTGGGGCGCTCGGAGGAAGAAATTCTTTCAGAATTCAGCGACTCGGTTATTCCGCGAATGATTGAAGCGGAAATGACGGCACGGGCGATTCTGGAAAACGAACGCCCACTGGCGGTGGATGACAAAATCGGCCGGGCCATCGGGGTGTTGCGCAACGCACGTTTGCTGACCACGGAAGAAACGCTGTATTTTCTCTCACATCTGCGGTTGGGCGTGGCGATGAAGCGCGTTGCTGGATTGGATATCAATGCGATAAACAAATTGTTTCTCACCGTGCAGCCGGCGCATCTGCAGCGCGTGCTGGGCAAACGCCTGGACGGGGAGGCCCGCAAGGCTGCCCGGGCGGATTTTGTGCGGCAGCAACTGCAACCCGACAGCGGCACCCAATAATGAATGGCCGGATTTTCGCTGGCTTGTACCGCTTGAGCAATCCTTGATCGCAAAAACCGGCAAAGCGTGCGGCTTTCGCCGGTCACCACCATGTCCCGCCGACAGCAGGGCGTTTTTTTCAACGGATTTGACGGGTAATAGCCGATAAAAAGGACGAAAACCCTGGCGGACGGTCCGCAGGCTTGACAGAAGCCTTAAAACGCTTGAATATTCATAATCAAGCAGGTTAATGGAGTGTACAGTCAGTGCCGATAATAATTGAAATTGGACGCCGGACTTGTGAATATTTGGATTTGGGCACATACTTTACGAACAAGGTTGTCTGATTGAATACGAACCTCGTATTGAATTTTCAACCGATGGCATGATATCGATTTGTTTTTCTGACTCGGAGAGTTGGCGCATGACATTGAACATCGCGGATCGTAACGGTTCTGTTTCTATGAACAACGCTGAAAGAGTTGCATCCAACGCGGAACGCGGCAACTGCGGCGCGCAGAGCAAACGAACCGGAAAAGGCTGGATCAAGGCCGGCTTAATGGCCGGATTACTGGTGGGACTTGGTGGCTGCCAGACCAGCAGTCCGCTGGATTATCTGAATCTGGGAAATTCATTTTTGAATCCCGCTGAAGTTGGTCGCTTTGACAAGGCCAATCCATTTGGCCGCGTGCAGCCGGTAACCTGGCCGATTCTGGATTCATTGGCGGTAAATGATCCGCCGGCCGGCGCCTGGCCCGATTCGACGCCCCCGACACCGGCGGACTTGCTGCCGGTACACAAGCCATATGTGCTGGGTGCGGGCGATGTATTATCCATTTCAGTATTTGAACTTGTTGTACCTGGACAGGAATCGGTACAAACACGGCAGATTAATACGCAGGGCAATATCACACTTGATTTTGTGGGCCAGATTCATGCGGCGGGAATGACGACGCGGCAACTGCGGCAGGAAATTGTTCACAAATTAATTCAAAGCGGCCAGATGGCCGCACCAGGCCCCCACCAGCCCGGCCCGCAGGTGAATGTAGATCTCACCGAAGCCCGCCGCCGGGTATTTTCGGTTATTGGTGCCGCCAATCACCCCGGAACCTACAACATTATGTCTCCGGACTTCCGCCTGCTGGATGCTTTGGCATTGGCCGGCGACGTTCCGCAGACGCCTGGCATGGATTATCTATATATTATCCGGCGGGTGGAAAAAGAAACGCCCAAGACCGCGGAAGCTGCCACTTCCACCGGTTCACAAACCGGCGGGCAAACCAATATGCTTAATGAAATCGCCAATCAGTTGCAAAGTGGGAAAGCGCCAACCAATCCCAACCGCGCAACGGAAAGCAATCTGATGAATCAGGCGATGGAACAAACCGGTACCACCAGCAGCGGACGGTTTGTGTATGTCAATGGCCAATGGGAGCGCATTGGCGGAGCAGCTCCCGCCACCGCTCCGGCACACTTCAGCTTTAACGCAAATAAGAAATCCGCTGAGTCTGGTTATCCGGGCGAAGTGATTATCCGCATTAACCTTAAGAAATTGATGGCGGGCGACCCGCGTTATAACGTGGTTATCCACTCCGGCGATGTTATTAATGTTCCACCATTGAAACCATCGGTTTACTTTGTGATGGGTAATGTCGGACGGCCAGGGGTATATTCCATGACCGGACAGAAGTTGACCCTGGAACAGGCAATCGCGGCGGCGGGAAACTTCGGCCCGTTGGCCATACCCCGACGGTGTGAACTCATCCGCCGCATTGGACATAATCAGGAAACAACGATTCAGGTTAACATGCAGGCAATATTCAGCGGTCAGGAGCCGGATATTTTCCTGAAACCGTATGATACTCTGAATGTTGGCACCGATTTCTTCGCGGCGCCGCTGGCGATTATTCGCAATGGCCTGTCGGCCAGCTACGGCTTCGGCTTTACTTATGATCGGAACTACTACATCCAGCCGACGATTATTCAGTAGTCTCCGCGATCGCCGTTTGCGAGCCTGCTGTTGATGCGTTGATTTGGCCAGGAGAAAGTTCCTCGCTGGGAACGTTTTTTGGAAAAGCAAGCCCCGCCGGCGGCATCAGACATATATGGATTGCAACCGGAGCATGACACATGCCGGCCTCAGAAACCTCCAGCGCTTCTTCTGGTAGCGGGTCAGCCCCGTCCGGTAAGCCCTTGCGCTATGATTATGTTGCCAGCATTGAGTCCACGAAATCGCCAAAAAGTGAATTGCCCGGATACATTTTAGCGGTCATTGCCGGCGTTGCCGTATTGTTTTACCTTCTGTACCGCATTAACTTCGAGCAATTGGTCCATGTATGGAGCACGAATCCCAATTTCAGCCAGGGTTTTCTGATTCCCGTGATCAGTGCAATGTTTATATATCTGCGATGGAATACGTTGCGGAACCTGCCCATTAAGCCGACGTACATCGGATTGATATTGCTGATGTTCGGGGTGTTTGGACAGGTTCTGTTCCGGATTACCGGACAGGAACAGTTTTCAGATCTAAGCATGCTGGTGGTGCTGTTCGGTTTAGCATTGTGGCTGCTGGGCTGGCAGCAGATGAAAATCCTGTGGCTGCCGATATGTTATTTGTTATTCATGATAAACCCGCCGCAGGCATTGTATGTGAAGCTCACCACGCCGCTGCAATCCATAGCCGCATCAGGCGGTGCGCACATGCTGCTTCTTTTTGGCATTCATGCGTATCGGGAGGCAACACAGATTCACCTTCAGGTGGGTGATAAATGGCCGTCGCTGAATGTGGCGCAGGCGTGCAGCGGCATACGCATGCTGACCGCTTTTTTCGCACTGGCGGTAGCACTGGCTTATTCCACCAACCGGCCCATGTGGCAAAAACTTGCGTTATCCTTGTGCGCTTTGCCCATTGCCATATTTGTCAACGCCCTGAGGGTCACGCTTTCAGGCGTGCTGTTTGCCTATGCCGGTTCGGAATGGGCACGCGGCAGCACGCACGCAAGTCTGGGACTGCTGATGCTTATTCCCGCGGGCCTGCTGCAGCTCGGTGCCGCCAAATTAATTGATCTTTTTGAAGAAAATCTGTTTGTGGAAGATGGCCCGCAACATGGTCACTCCGGACAGGAGGCAAAAGTATGAGCGACAAAACTTTATCCGTAAAGAAACTGTTACCTCCCATGGTCGCAATGGGCGTTCTTGTGGCAGGCCTGGTATCGCTGACCATAGCCTCAAATGCCTTTAATGTGGTCCTGCAAAAGATCCACACGCCTTTGCAGGCTCCACTGCGGAGTCTTCCCAAAAAGCTCGGGCAATGGGTCATGCCCAAGGGCGCGGTCGATCAGCGGCTGTCCGCGGAAATTGTCCAGGTACTCGGCACGCACCATTATCTTTTACGACCCTATGTTAATACCAAAATGCCGCCTGGCGAGCCAGGTTCGCAGGTGCGGGTGAATCTGAATTATTACCCCACCGATTTTGCCACGCCGCATGTTCCAAATGTCTGCTGGGCAGGCGTGGGCATGAAGCGCATCCATGATACGTTCATCACCATTCATCATGTGCCGCACGCAGACGGCACATATTCCAATTTGACGATGCGGTTTCTCTCATTTTATGCACCTAAAATGAGCGATTCCGGGATTCCATTGAGTTTGAATCAGCACCGTGGGCGGTACGTGAATGTGGCGTATGTATTCCAGGTGGACGGTCGATATGTGCCCAACCCCGAGCAGGTAAGCGAGTTATTCTGGCGTACCACCAGCAAA
>JAKAZF010000087.1 GCA_021826605.1 Planctomycetota bacterium
CAACGTATGTATCCATACGTAATCCTCCTCGCTTCGCGCCCACAACCCCTTGGCCCTCCGTCCACCCGTAATTATGGGTGGAACAGGGCACTTGAGGAAATGATTCACGCCAGATGCTATACTTTCTTGCTATACTTTTGTTGTTGCGAAGTCTTTTATTGGAGATACCGCATGACAGACGCACCGGACTATGATCTTAAACCGCAAGCTGCGCGGCCGCCGTCTCCACTGGAAAGCAATCCAGTTCCTCCGCCAACCTCAGCCAAACCACCTCCGGTCGCTTCCGATACGGTGGCGGATGCCAAGGCCAGTGCGGCCGAAGCTGCGCGGGACATCCATCAGAACAAGGGCATGGCGTTGTTGGCTTATCTGGGGGTTCTGGTGATCGTTCCCCTGGTGTTTGGGCAGCATTCCAAATTTGTTCGCCATCACACGAATCAGGGTTTGATCCTCATGGTGCTGGAAGTGGTGGTGTGGGTGGGATGTAAAACGCTCATGCTGTTGGGATACCCACTTTTCCATCTGCACGCATTGGTTTATCTGACTTCCTTTGTCGGTGGACTGATCTGGCTGGTGTTTGCGATGTTCTCTTTGATGGGCCTGCTACATGTTGCCGGCGGCAGCTTTGCCGATCTGCCGGTGGTCGGTTCGTATGAGGTACTCAATGTTGAAGGTAGTGAGGATTGACAGGGCCGGCATATTTTTTTGACGCTCATTTGGATCTGGCCTACTTAGCGCAAACGGGTCGCGAGATGCTCAGCGCGCCGCCGACTGATCCGAAAAATCCTGGAGCGTTGACGCTTACATCGTTGGCTGCGGGCAACGTGCGACGGGCGGTAGCCACGGTCTTCGTTCAGCCGCGCGGGCCGGATGCTTCGGGGCATGCTGTCGAGGGTCCCTGGTGCTACAGCTCCATTGAAGAAGCATATCAAGCTTCGCGGGCACAAATTCAATGCTATCGCGCATGGCAAAAGGCCGGCCATGTGACCATTGCTGATTCAGGTGAAAAGAACATCACCTCTCGATTGGATCTGCTTTTGCTGTTGGAGGGTGCAGCGGGAATTCGCACGGTTGACGATCTGGCGGAATTCTATGCAGATGGCCTCCGTATTCTGGCACTGACGTGGGTTGCAGGGACGCAATGGGCGGGCGGCGATCAATCGGGCGGTGACGTCACGCCCGCGGGGCTGCGATTGCTTGCGAAGGCTGATGCGCTTGGAATGCTACATGATGTTTCCCATCTTTCAGAACGGGCTTTCTGGACGGTTTTGGAAAATGCCCAACGGCCAAAGCTCGCATCCCACAGCAATTGCCGCAGCCTGCTGCCTGGAAAACAGCATCCTGAAAGGCACCTTTCCGATCAACAGATTCGGGCTTTGGCGCAGGCTGGAGGCGTCATGGGGATCAATCTGTTTGCAAAATTTCTGAACAGTTCCGGGCACGCAACCATTCTTGATGTAGTCCGCCACATCCAACACGTTGTGGATTTGACTGGCCGAACGGATGTTGTCGGACTAGGCTCGGATATGGATGGCGGCTTTTCAGCCCTGGAACTGCCGGAGGGCATTCGTCGCCCGGCAGACCTGGGGAAAATCGGGGAAGCGCTGGCGGCTGCGGGCTTTACCGATGCACAGATTGAACAATTTGCATGGCGCAACTGGCATGAGCTGTTCATGCAGGCCGGGATCCTTCATTGACATCCAATACGACAATCGCCCGCCGCAACACAGCCGCACCGCATCCAACAATTCATGTTGATGCCGCGGGCTACATCAGCGTTGTGATGATGGATGGCGATTGGGGAAGCCTCGAACGTTAATCCTCGGTGATGCTCGGAGCGCCAACTTTCAACATGATGGCTCCATGCATGGCAATGCTTGCGTTGAACGCGGCCAATTTCCCCAGATCTTTGCGTTTCCACAAATCCCGCACCGGCTGTTTTCCACTTAGCCCGCTGTGCCTATTGCGTACCGCCGGATCAAGCACATGCCAGGAAGAAATAGCGACATTCGCCTGTGACATGCCACGGTTGAATATCGCCACAGCCACTGTGCCATCCCACAATGGTCTGGCCCATATTTCCACCGATCCCTGCCGGTCCACACACTGTGCCTGGACGCCCAACTCATCCTGATTGACCGCCAGCACTTCCGTATTGGTCATCAGGTCCGTGGTGAATTTATCGAGTTTTTCCAGAACGCACCCCAACAGCAGCGGGGCCGCCAATATGCACCAGAGGGTAATATGCGTGAGTTGTTCATGCGGCGTCAGCCTGGTCCAATGCAACCCGCCATCTTCAAAAAATCCATAGCCCACCACCAGCATATCCGGATCATTCCAATGCCCCGGCCCGGCGAAAGGGAATAGATTTCCATCGCTGTCAAAACCATTAAAGCTGACCGCTGCCCATGAATCGTCGATGTCACCGCTGATGCGCCAACTGTTGCCCCACACCGGGGCCTGACCACCCCACGTCCAGACATGACCGATGCCGTACTGACACATACTGTAGAAAATATCCCTGTCCGTCTGATCCAACGCGGCCCGCATCAACTGGTACGGTTTAATTAGTTGCGCCAAGTCGGCATTCCGCGGCACAAGCGATCCATAGCTGCACCAGTCATATTTCAAGTAATCCATACCCCAGCGGGAAAACGTTTTGGCATCCTGAAACTCATGGCCGAAACTGCCGACATTTCCAGCACATGTTTTAGGCCCAGGTGACGAATATATGCCAATGCGTAGTCCGCGATGATGCACATAGTCAGCAAGTTGTTTCAGATCGCCAAATTTATCATTGGACTTGAGTTCCCCATCAGCGGATCGGCCATCTTGCCAACCCTCATCGATAATCACATAGTTGAATCCCTTGGCGGCCAAACCACTTTTTACCAGCGCATCGGTGGCCGATCGCGTGCGTTCCGCGCTGTTGTTGAGACCATAGGCATTCCATGATTCCCATCCCATCAACGGGGTCAGTGCCAACTTGTGCTCGCCGGCAACCAGACGAAGCGTGCGCCGTGCTGAACCGAGAGCATTTTTTGCGGTAAGCCGCACCTTGTATTCACCGGCTTTGGCGATTTTGCCGGTAATCAAGCCACTGGGATCCATCTGTAAACCCGGCGGCAAATTATCCGCGGAAACGGTCACTGGAAGTTTTCCGGTATACGGTATCTGAAATAAAAAATCGCGACCGGGCGTGGCACCAACCACGCGCGGGCCATGGAATTCAGGCGTTTCCGGATCGCCGCTGGCTATTTCCGGATAATCGTGGATTCCCGGATACGGTACGGCGACAGGCGTGGCGCGGGTACCCGCAGCCAGTGTAATCACGGGATCAAGCCAGTCCGCCTGATCCCAAAGAGTGCTGCCCCATGGTGCAGGCTGATCGTGAAGGGATCTCGCAGTCACCCATCCGCCCATCCCCCATGTACGCCCTTTCGACAACGCTTGAGAACATGTTGACGCCTGATCCGCAAGCATGATCATCTCCGCCGCTCCGCGTAGATTGACCCGCAGTAAATAAGCTGGATCACCTACCCGCAACACCGGCGAACAGGCCCTGATCTTTCCATCCACAATCACCTTGAAGACGACGGCGTGTTGATTCCCGGAGTCATCATTAAGGCCGACTTTCGTGGTGAATTCCACCGCCGCCCTGTGGAGTTTTATACGCAGCACGTTTGCCGCGCTGGTCCCAATACCATGCTTATAGGTTTTCCCACCAACCTGTAACGGCTTTCCCCATCGGTCTTTGTTCTTCTGCGGCATTCCACCAGCTTGCCGCATCATGGTCAGGTCAAGGTCTTCCACGCGAATTTGCCTACCCGGGGCGGCAGCGCCACGAGACAGCGCCCCCTTGGATGTTGTGGCCAATGCCGCCATGGCCGTGGCGGAGGCCGCCAACTTCACCACATTGCGTCGTAAATACCGCCGATCTGAAGACTTCGCCATATCCAATACTCCGCCATGCGTTCGTCTCAATGCCAATGACCGGTGTCGACACCGACACCCTAATGGCCTTTGTTATGCAGGAACATACTTTAATCGAACTTTCAGACTTTGCGAACAGATAGTTCAGTTTTTGCGCCCAGTGCGACCGATGAACGCGGCTCTCGGCTTTCAAAGCGCGGGATTGCGATTAGAATTCCAAGATGCGCACGACTGACACCATCGCCGCCATCAGTTCTCCTGCCGGGCCGGCACTGCGTGGCATTATCCGTTTGTCCGGCCCACAAAGTTGGCCCATAGCGTTGAGCGTACTGTGGCCGCCATCATTACCGCCAACTTCTCTGGTGCCGTACAGGTGGATGGATATGTGGCTTGATGAGCCGCCGCTGCCCGTCGGCGTTATGCTTTTCAAAGCACCTTACAGTTTCACGGGGGAGCAAATTGCGGAACTGCATGTACCCGGATCGCCGGAGCTATTGTCCACGACGCTGGAAACGCTTTTGTCCCGCGGCGCGCGGCAGGCGGAACCGGGAGAATTTTCCGCCCGGGCATTTCTCAATGGCAAATTAGATCTAACTGAAGCGGAGGGAATTGCCGCGACCATTTCCGCCCGCAGCAGCCACCAACTGCGGGCTGCGGCAAGTTTGCGCCATGGTCGGCTGCATCAATGGGTAACACGATACGCTGATGAGTTGGCCAACATCCTGGCGTTGGTGGAAGCCGGCATCGATTTCAGTGATGAACCGGGCGTGAGCTTCATCGCGTTGGATCAATTGCGAAATAGGCTCGATGCGGTACTCGAAGCGATGGGGCAATTGGAATCACAGGCCGTGAGTTGGGAAGCGTTGTCAACGCAACCGATGGTGATCCTGCTGGGGCGGCCCAATGTTGGGAAAAGTTCGCTGCTCAATGCACTGGGCGGGCAGGATCGGGCGATTGTATCGCCGATTGCGGGAACCACGCGTGACGCGATTGGCATTGAATTGTCTGAAGCCAGTCGCTCTCTGCGCCTGATGGATGCCGCCGGCATTGAAATGAACGATACCGCGATGAGCACACGGATGAATGATGCCCGGCGGCAATCGGTATTGCGGGCGGATGTCATTGTGCTGGTTATTGACGAAAGTGATACACCCGATACGCTGCGTGAACTTGCATTGGAGGTTCAAACCGCCAATGTATGGAAAGTGGTGGTGCGGAACAAATTGGATTTGTCAGGCGGGTTGCGCTGTGCACCATTGGCATCCGCGCTACCATGGTTCAATGTATCCGCAAAGACCGGGGAGAATATTCTCGCCTTGCGCACCGCCATTTTTGATTATGCACATCGGCTTGCTCCGATGGCGGAGGATTGCCTGACACTCAATGGCCGACATCAGGAGTTAATCCGACAGGCCGGCTGCGCGTTGCACCAGGCGCGTGAGGTGCTGGCATCATCAGATAAATTTCC
Source organism: Planctomycetota bacterium (assembly GCA_021826605.1). The sequence goes on from JAKAZF010000087.1 coordinate 5,402, forward strand.
CGAATTGCTGGCCGCTGATCTGCGAACGGCATTGGATGATCTGGGCGCGATTTGCGGCACCATCAGCAGTGATGATGTGCTGGGGAGAATTTTCGGAAGTTTCTGCATCGGCAAATAGCCGAAAGTCTCAACAATGAACTTGCAATGACCAAGAGGTGCCTGTTGCGACTCCGGTGCCGTATTGCCTTTTGTTTTCCTGCTCCGCCAAATGCGGGACAAGTTCATCACTATTCCAATCCTAGCTTGGTGGAGGTCAATTCAATTATGTCCAATCGCGTGCGCCTCCGGGTTGCCGCAACAATTGAATCCCTGTCTTCCGATGATAGTTCTTTGAGATCGCCGCCCTCAAAGTACGTTAAAGCCTTGAGGCTTTCCATCGGCTGAAATTCATTCCCAAATAATGCTCTCGCCGACGCCAACGCGTGATCAAGACTGGCCCCGGCTCTGAGCATCACAGCAATATCCTGATAATCCTTAGCTTCCACCCGCTGCAGAATCACCTTAATCTTAAAAGCCATCAAATCCTGCAACGATGCTACCAGCACACCACCGTCATCCGTAAATTGCGGAATCCCAACACGGCCGGTGGCGATTCCTCCGAAAAAGGAAATTTGCACCGGTCTCTCGCCCGGCGTATCTCCGGAAGCCAGGAGCGACCAGCTATTTCCGGTTTCCCGCAAAGTCATGGAGTGCTCAATAAAAGGGAACTTCTCTTTTATTGCTGCTTTATTCAAAGACCGCTCCGTAAAAAAGTCAAAGTCAATGGACCGGCGATGCCCGAGCCGAAGGGCAACCGCCGTTCCACCATAGAGTACGAATCCCAGCTCCACCGCCGGGCGCAACAGCGGCCAAAGCACTGCCTGAGCGGGCGGCATGATGGCCCAATGCGTTCTAAAATTATTCATCCGACTCTCCGCTGCGGAAGCGGCGGAACGGCTCCCAGTTCCGCCAACCCCAATCGATAATGCCAGTAATGCCACGATCTCGAATTGAATTCGCCGGCTTCCGCGGTTTTCACCACATCACGAAGGACTTCTTCACCGACTGTATCAGCAAGTTCCAGCACATCTTGAAAATCACCAATATTCATGACCTGCGCCATAACTCGGTGAGGATATAAAATCGCCTCGTCCGGAGTTTTCCACCAGATGTACTTCCAGGCCAGACGCTTGAGCAAGGCTTCGTTCATAAAAGTAATTATACCGCCAGCATGAATTGACCAAATATACAAAATGACTTTACTTCACACCATGCGACTGCCACCATGCGGTGATTTGCGTGATAGCCTGTATTTCCATTTGCGGTGATGCGATGCTCGGCCAATGATCTTTGATAAATCCATACTTGAGCGGATCCTCCTTGGCCGCGACCAGCAACATCCAAAGTGCCGCGGAGCGATTGCTTACATAACTGTTTGCGGTGGTGGTATGGCGCAGCACTGGTTCATGGATGATCCGTAACAGGAATGGAATTGCGGCCGGCGGTTGGCGCAACTCAAAAAGCTCGCGAACAATTCGCATTCCGCGAACCTTATGCTTTCCTTCCGGATCGCCGCCGACACCAAAGGAAATACGGCGTTCGGCTCGCCGCCTGCAAAGCTGCGTGATTAATGGGTCGAGCCGATCCGAATTCCAACGGCTTAATAGCCTTCCACCTATATCGCGTGCCTGACGATAGCGCGACGTTGACACAATACGGCTCACAGCATACGCATGGCCATTTATTATAACGTGCTGCAGCCCCGTACCATTGCGCCCTTTCGGTAGCGGTTCCATAACCGCCCAGTTCCATATTGGCGTAACCAGCGACGGGTAGTAGATCGGCATTTTCCAGAGTGTATCCAGCATGGCCAGTTCCACGCACACACGTTGATCTGATAAAAGATGATGAATCAGCCAGGTCCGTTCAACGCCATGTAATTTTGGCGCTATGGGCACGGTTCTCATCCGTCGCGAAAGCCGGCGCGACATGGCCAGGTGCATCAATTCCACATTCTGGGCGCGAAAGCGAACCCAGTTCAACAGGGTGCGACGTTCATAGGAGGAGAGCCGGGAGACATGATCGATCCAGCGGGACATCGCCGCATTAAAGGACATGATTTCCGAAAGCTGTCGTTGCCAGGGGAGCAGGGTTGTCACCCGTATGATCGTGCGCATCTGGGCCGCCAGCGCGGCATCAACCTGTTCCGTCGTCGCACGATTCTGATAAAAGTTCCGCATGACTTCGGATACCGCGTCCATGCGGGCGCGGATTTGAGCTTGGTCCGCTTGCGGATTATCGCCGCGGATGGAAAAAGCCGGTCTGGAAGCCGCAGCAGCGGAATCGGTCCGCGTTGTGGTATCAGGAGTGGACGAAATCCGCCAATGGGTCAGCACGGAATTGGCGAACTGCCGCGCAAGGTTCAGATTCCGTTGTGTGTTCAATCTGTACATTTTTGGCTTGGCGTTTACCATGTCGCTGCCGAATAAAAACATCCGCCATGTTCGTGGCTTGCCGCAGCCATAAGGCTCTTTATCACCAATCCAATGTCGCAATATCCCACATTCCGCGGGCGTCGGTCGGCGCGTCCATAATACCGCCATGACGGAAAGATGAACCATTGGAACCGGATCACGCAGCAAATGCGCCAACAGATTGTCCGCCTCCGTGCCGGAGATTGCCTTTAACTGCCACACCGCCTTGACGCGATCCGTGGACCATCTGGAAAAAACATGGTTGATTATTTTAAGGTTCCTGGGCCGCATTCCCCATCGGAACATCGCGACCCGCGTGGCCGCCGGAACGGTCATGGCTCCAGCCGCCCATTGCCCCATCTGCGCGTTAAAGTGCAATATCCGCAGCAACTGTTCCAGGCGTGACGCTTGTTCCGCCCCCGCAATATCAGTCAATTGCCCGAGCGTACCGGCCAGAGCGGCTTCGATGACGTTGGTGCGCGTGACGCGGCCAGTTCCTGGAGGCACCGTATGTGATAACGCATGTAGATAGGTCGGCACCGCTGTATCAGGCAGCCGGTACGCTTGCTGCAGCCATGGCCACAGCCAGATACCCAACACCACCAGCACCACCGGAATTAAAACCGCTGCCGCTCGAAGCACCCAAGATTTTTCTTCCTTGACCGGTTGCATTGAGACTCCGCCTGTTCAGTGAGCTGCAAACCCATGGCATCCACCATAATTTAGATCGG
>JAKAZF010000088.1 GCA_021826605.1 Planctomycetota bacterium
CCGATCTTGGCCGGTTTCAGGCCAACCCTATGGGAGGGGGCCAAGGGGCCGTGGGCTTTGTCGCTCTTCGTCAACGTATGTATCCATACGTAATCCTCCTCGCTTCGCGCCCACAACCCCTTGGCCCTCCGTCCACCCGTAATTATGGGTGGAACAGGGCACTAGCTCTCCCCTCTATTTCGCACGATCTGCCGCCAATATCTCACGCACATGTTCCGCTGTTTGCGGCAAGTGTATTCCCGCCTTGCCAAAACCCTGAACCGCCCCCGCCGCCAGCGCGCCGGCCTGGGCTTCGGGAAGGTTGCTTACCAGCATCACCGGCGGGCAATTTGGAATTTTACACAACCGCTGGATCAGATCGATCCCGCTTGAACCGTCGGCATCAAGAATGCGATTGACCAGCACCAACTGATATGGGTTTTGCCGCACCAGTTTCTCCGCTTCCGCGCCGGTTGCCGCGGACTCCACAGTGGCCGAAACAATATGTTGGAGAAAATCTACAATGGCGGCGTGATCAAATCCGCATTGCCCGATATCCAGTATACGCACGTTCATGAAAATTCCTTTCAACACATCACTGCCTGAAAAGTATAGCAGATTTGGCCGTTTCGATGGAACTTTGTGGCGCGACAACTCAACCACCAGGGCGATATTCCTTTTTCGCTGCCTGAGGGTACACCGCTTAATCAACGCTACTGGGATAGTGCACTATCCCAGTAGCGTAGGATTAATTGGGGCGGCAATATTCGCCCAATGAATTGTGATTTTTCCCACGCCCGCATAAAAACTTCGGCCTCGTCCAGCCGCATGGTGAAAACCGTGGCCGTGGTTTTGGGTACAACCGGCCCAATTCCATGAAAAGCTCACATTTTTACGCAATCTTTATATCTTTGCCCCACTTTTTTACAGCATCTTGATATCACACCGGATAAAACCATAGCTGTGCAACACGCAATGCGCGTGCTAATAAGGAGTGCTCTTATGGACGCTTTGTATGTCGGTGGACTGATTGTATTGCTGGCGCTGACGTGGGCGCTGGTCAAGCTGTGTGAATTTTTAGGAGATCGATGATGAGTGTCATGGACTGGATCGGCCTGGTGCTTGCGGGTGCCATTTTGATTTACTTGATTATCGCAATGCTTTTTCCGGAGAAATTCTAATGACTCCCAATGCGTGGATACAAATGCTTGTGTTTCTGCTGGTGCTGGTGGCACTGGTTAAACCGCTGGGCGCTTTTATGGCGCGGGTCTATGAAGGCCAACCGTGTGGGCTGGATAAGCCGCTGGGTTGGCTGGAGCGGCTGACATATCGGGTCGGTGGCATCCATCCGGATCAGCCCATGACATGGAAGACCTATGTGATCGCGGTACTGCTGTTTAATCTGCTCGGCGGCCTGGCGGTTTATGCTTTGCAACGGGTGCAAGGTTCTCTGCCGCTGAATCCAGAACATCTTGGAGCGGTATCGCCTGATCTGGCGTGGAATACCGCGATCAGCTTTATCAGCAACACAAACTGGCAGAGTTACAACGGCGAATTGGCCATGAGTTACTTAACTCAGATGCTGGGCCTGACGGTACAGAACTTTGTCTCGGCCGCCACGGGCATGGCGGTGCTGGTGGCACTCATTCGCGGCATCCGCGGAAAACAGACGGAAAACCTGGGAAATTTCTGGGTGGATCTGGTCCGCAGCACATTGTATATCCTGCTGCCACTATCATTTATTCTCGCACTGTTTCTGGTTTCCCAGGGTGTGGTGCAAACGCTCTCGCCATATAAACAAGTCTCTCTGATGCAGCCCGTCAGCTATGTGCAATCCACGACCGATGCGGCGGGAAAAACCATTAACCAAACTGTATGGGTGAAACATCAGATATTGCCCTTAGGCCCCGCGGCTTCGCAAATTGCCATCAAGCAATTGGGCACGAACGGCGGCGGATTTTTCGGCGTCAATTCCGCCCATCCGTATGAAAACCCCAATCCATTGAGCAATTTTCTGGAAGTGTTGGCGATTCTCCTGATTCCCGCGGCGCTTTGTTACACCTTTGGCCGCATGGTCGGTGATACGCGGCAGGGCTGGGCCATTTTCGCGGCGATGATGATCATATTTGTGCCGCTCATGATTGGCTGCGTGTGGGCCGAACATGCCGGTAATCCGAAAATGGCGACACTGGGCGTGAACCAAACGCCATCGGCGCTAATGTCCGGTGGCAACATGGAGGGGAAGGAAACACGATTCGGCGTTACCGATTCCGCAATATGGGCCACTGCCACCACCGCCGCTTCCAACGGATCCGTCAATTCCATGCATGACTCGTATACACCTCTGGGCGGATTGGTGCCCATGTGGCTGATGGAATTGGGTGAGGTAATTTTCGGCGGCGTAGGGTCCGGCCTCTACGGCATGTTGATGTTTGTCATCGTTGCGGTCTTTATCGCCGGGCTGATGGTGGGCCGCACACCGGAATATCTGGGCAAAAAAATCGAAGCCTTCGAAATGAAAATGGCGTCGCTGTCGGTACTCATACCGCCCGCACTGGTACTGGCCACCGCCGCTGTCGCTTCCGTTACCGTTATGGGTACCAGTGCGTTGGGAAATCCCGGTGCGCATGGCTTTTCGGAAATTCTTTACTGGGCCAGTTCGGTGGCGAATAACAACGGCAGCGCATTTGCCGGGTTGAGTACCAATACGCTTTTTTACAATATTGTCGGCGGCGCGGCAATGTGGGTTTCGCGCTATTGGCTGATTGTGGTGACGTTGGCCCTGGCCGGGTCACTGGCCCGCAAAAAACAAATCCCTGTATCCAGTGGAACGCTTCCCACGCACAATGCCCTGTTCACCTGCTGGCTGGTCGCGACGGTTGTCCTGATCGGAGCATTGACATTTTTGCCCGCACTGGCGCTGGGGCCTATTGTGGAATATCTGCATCTCTGGCATTGACCGGATAATTTTATACCTGAATGTTTTTCTGATTGGAGTTGAAATTACCATGGCTACAAAAACAACATCCCTATTTAGCGGTGCCATTACAAGGCGAGCAATACTTGAATCATTCACAAAGTTGGATCCGCGAATTCAGTTTCGCAATCCCGTGATGTTTGTTGTCTATATCGGCAGTATTCTCACCAGTGGTTTATTTATCCAGGCTCTCTTCGGACATGCGGAAGCTTCGCCCGGCTTTATTCTCGCCATCAGTCTCTGGCTCTGGTTTACGGTACTGTTTGCTAATTTCGCCGAAGCCATGGCCGAAGGTCGCGGCAAGGCTCAGGCGGATACACTGCGGCGCGCCAAGCGGGATACACCGGCGAAAAAGCTGGTCGAAGCCCGGCGCGACGCCGCATTCCAAACGGTCTCCGCCGCCACCCTGCGAAAGGGGGACATCGTCATCGCTGAAGCTGGAGATCTTGTTGCCGCCGATGGCGAAGTTATTGAAGGCGTCGCTTCTGTCGATGAATCGGCCATCACCGGCGAATCCGCCCCGGTAATCAGGGAATCGGGTGGTGACCGCTCCAGCGTTACCGGCGGCACGCGTGTGCTGTCCGATTGGCTGATTATTCGCGTGGCCTGCAACCCCGGTGAAACATTTCTGGATCGCATGATCGCCATGGTGGAAGGGGCCAAACGCCAGAAAACGCCCAATGAAATTGCCCTCAATATTCTTCTGGCCAAGCTGACGATTATCTTCCTTCTGGCCACCGTCACGCTTCTGCCATTTTCCATTTACGCTGTCAGTGCCGCCGGCCATGGCACGCCTGTACCCGTCACGGTGCTTGTGGCTTTGCTGGTGTGCCTGATTCCCACCACCATCGGGGGCCTGTTATCCGCCATCGGTATTGCCGGCATGGATCGCATGATTCAAAAAAATGTCATCGCAACCTCGGGACGCGCTGTGGAAGCGGCGGGCAATGTCGATGTGCTGCTGCTGGATAAAACCGGCACCATAACGCTTGGCAATCGTCAGGCGGTAAACTTTATCCCCGCCAAGGAGGTAACGGCGGAACAATTAGCCGATGCGGCACAACTTTCATCTTTGGCTGATGAGACCCCGGAAGGCCGCAGCATTGTTGTGCTCGCCAAGGAGCGCTACAATCTGCGCGGGCGCGAATTGAGCTCCATGCACGCACAATTTATTCCATTTACCGCACAAACGCGTATGAGCGGTGTCGACTTTGACGGGCGGAAAATCCGCAAAGGTGCCGCCGATGCCATTGCCGCGTATGTCACCGAACTCGGTGGTGAATATGCCGAATCAGTTAAATCCGCCGTCGATGAAATATCCCGCCGTGGCGGCACACCGTTGGCTGTGGCGGATGGCCCCAATGTTCTGGGCGTCATTGAGCTTAAAGATATTGTCAAAGGCGGAATTAAAGAGCGCTTCGCGGAATTGCGCGGCATGGGAATCAAAACCGTGATGATTACCGGCGACAATCCGTTAACCGCCGCCGCCATCGCCGCCGAAGCGGGTGTGGATGATTTTCTCGCCCAGGCCACGCCCGAAACTAAACTTAAGCTCATTCGGGAATATCAACAGGGCGGGCGGCTCGTGGCCATGACCGGTGACGGCACCAATGATGCACCGGCGCTGGCCCAGGCGGACGTGGCCGTGGCCATGAATTCCGGCACACAAGCCGCCAAGGAAGCCGGAAATATGGTGGATCTGGATTCCAACCCCACCAAACTCATTGAAGTCATTGAAACCGGCAAGCAACTGCTGATGACGCGCGGTTCTTTAACCACCTTTTCCATCGCCAACGACGTCAGCAAATATTTCGCCATTATTCCCGCGATATTCGTGGGCATATATCCAGCGATGCGACGGCTCAATATCATGCATCTGGCCACGCCGGATAGCGCCATCATGTCTGCCGTGATTTTTAATGCCCTGATTATCATCGTCATGGTTCCGCTGGCGTTACGCGGAGTCAAATACCGCCCCATGCCCGCGGGCAAACTGCTTTTGCAAAATATTCTGCTTTACGGTGTCGGCGGTCTGATTGTGCCGTTCATCGCAATCAAACTTATTGACATGGCTCTGGTGGCCATGCGCCTGGCTTAAACATTGGTAACGAAAGGATTCATTTATGTGGTCTCAATGTCGTCCCGCGATTGTTGTCTTTCTGATTCTCACCGCTGTAACAGGTCTGGCATATCCTCTGCTTGTTACCGGAATTGCCGCTGTAGCTTTTCCGTGGCAGGCCAACGGCAGCGTCTTAAAAAACAGTGCCGGCCAAGCCATCGGGTCACGTCTCATCGGCCAATATTTTTCCGATCCCAGGTATTTCTGGCCTCGACCATCGGCAACATCGCCAGTGCCTTATACCTCATTCAATGGCCCCCTGGGTGATTGCGGCACGGGTTCCAATCTGGGGCCGACCAATCCCGCTCTTTTTGCCGCGGTAACACGCCGAGTCGCGCGGCTCCGGGCGGCTGATCCCACGGAAAAAGGGCCGGTACCCGTGGATCTGGTAACCTCCAGTGCCAGTGGATTGGACCCGGACATCAGCCCGGCGGCGGCATATTATCAGGTGGCCCGCGTAGCCAACGCTCGGGGTTTGCCCGTTGCGGAAGTCGAAACGCTGGTAAAACACTTTTGTCAGCGGCGAGATTTTGGCATTCTCGGCGCACCAAGAGTTAATGTGCTGGAACTGAATTTGGCTTTGGATCGATTATCATCTAGTGCCCTGTTCCACCCGTAATTACGGGTGGAACAGGAAACTAAGGCATTCAAAGACTGATCGGTGACAATCATGGAACAACCGGATCGCCCCAATCCCGATGCACTGCTTCGCCAGGTCAACAGGCAGGAAGAATCTCTGCGCCGAGGCAAGCTGAAAATATTATTCGGTGCTTCCGCCGGCGTCGGAAAAACCTATGCCATGCTGGAGGAAGCGCAACGACGGGCGATTGACGGCGTGCGTGTATTGGTTGGATATGCCGAACCGCATATTCGCCCGGAAACCGAATCACTGCTTTTAGGCCTGGATATTCTCCCGTACAAAATGGTGGAATACCGCGGAGCCACGCTCAAAGAGTTCGACCTTGACGCGGCCTTGGATAAGTGCCCGGAACTGATTTTGGTTGATGAACTTGCGCATACCAACGCTCCGGGAATGCGTCATGCCAAACGCTGGCAGGACGTGGCGGAACTTCTTGCCGCCGGCATTGACGTATCTACCACCCTCAATGTCCAGCATTTGGAATCGGTCAATGACATTGTGGAGCGGGCCACCGGTGTAAAGGTTCAGGAAACACTTCCGGATTCAGTCTTTCAAAGCGCGGACGAAGTGCAGCTTGTGGATTTGCCGCCGGAAAAACTCATCGAGCGCCTGCAGGAAGGGAAAATCTATTCACCGGACCGCGCTACCTCGGCCCTGCGGCATTTTTTTACACTGGGAAATCTGCTGGCCCTGCGCGAATTGGCGTTACGACGCACAGCCGATCGCATCAATCAGGATATTGACACGCTGCGACAGGGCGATACCTCCGCCCGCGCATCGGCGGTGTCTGAACGCATTTTAGTGTGCGTTGGCCCAAGTCCATTTTCCGCCAATCTAGTGCGCACGGCGGCGCGCATGGCCGCCGCATGGAAGGCTCCCTGGATCGCCGTTTACGTTGAAACCGCCAAATCTCCCGGCCTATCCGAATCAGATCGGCTGCGCGTGGCGCACACGCTGAATTTAGCCGAGCAGCTCGGCGGCGAAGCTGTAACACTTTCCGGTTTGCATCCCGATCAGGAAATCATCGCCTATGCCAAAACGCGGCATGTGGCTCGGATAATCGTTGGCAAACCGGCGGATCGCGGCTGGCGGCGCTGGATCAGACGGTCATTTGTAGACCGTCTGATCCAGCGCAGTGGTGACATTCATCTTGAATTGATCCGTGAAGACGCCGAGCCAACTGCGCCATTGCCCGTAAAACCAACCCGGCACTGGGATCGACGGGGAATAACATGGGCCATCGGTGTTGTCGCTTTCAATACGGCGTTGGGCATTTTTCTTTATCATTCGCTGGGCCTGTCTGATATCAACGTCATCATGTTTTATCTGCTCGGCGTGATCTGGATTTCCGCCCGTCACAGCCGCGCGGCGGGCATCGTTACCGCCGTTCTGAGCGTCGCCGCCTTCGATTTCACCGTGGTGCCCCCCTACTACTCCTTCGCCGTTTCCGATACGCAATATCTGCTCACCTTCGCCGCCATGCTCGTCACCGGTGTCTACATCAGCACGCTCACCGCCCGACTGCGGGATTTAGAACGCCTGTCCCGGGCGCGCGAGCAACGCACCGAGTCGCTGCTGCGCTTAAGTCGGGAATTGCTGCTCTGTCCGGATCATAACGCCCTGCTCCATGTTTCAATTGGGCACATCATGGAATTCTTCGCCTCTCCGGCGGGCGTATTTCTCCCTGATGCTGCTGGCCGGCCCGCATTAACTTACGGTTCACCTGAATTAAAGATTGATGATAAAGAACTTGGTGTGGCGGATTGGGTCATCCGCCATGGTGAAAAAGCCGGTGCCGCTACTTCCACTCTGCCATCCGCCGGGGCCATCTATCTGCCGCTCAAAGGCGTGAAATCAACACTCGGTGCCTTGTGTGTTGTTCCATTGACGCCGGTTCAGTTCACCCATCCTGATGAATTGCGCACGCTGGAAGCCTTCACCGCGCAGATCGCCGTGGCATTGGAACGCATGATGCTCTCGGAAGAATCGCACCGTGCCTGGGAACGCACCGAACTTGAAGTACTCCGCAACACACTTTTATCTGCCGTTTCCCATGATCTCCGCACACCCCTGGCCGCAATCACCGGCTCTGCCGACAGCATCCTTCAAGCTGGAGCGTCCATGTCCGCGGCCACCCGCGACGAATTGCTGAATACCATTTCCCGTGAATCGCAACGCATGGAGGACCTGATCGGAAAACTTCTGGAGATGACCCGTTTGGAATCAGGAAATCCCGTCATTCAAAAGGACATCGTCGATGTGCGGGAGGTCATCATCTCCGCTGTGGCCCGATGGCGAAATAACGACCAGCACCGTGAATTCAAGGTTATTATTCCCGAATCTCTTCCAACGGTTTGCGGCGATCCGGTACTCATTGAACAGGTTCTGTCCAACCTGATTGAAAACGCCCTGGCGCACGCTCCAACCCAGACGCCCATTGAAATCAACGCCGTAGCGCGCGCAAATTCCATTCTCATTCGCGTCATGGATCGCGGCCCCGGCCTGCCGCCCCATGATACCCAGCGCATTTTTGAGAAGTTTTTCCGCGGACAATCCTCATCCCATCACATCGGCCTTGGTCTGGGCCTGGCCATCTGCAAGGCCATCATCCAACTCCACCAAGGCACCATTACCGCCCGCAACCGCGACGGCGGCGGCGCGGAATTTCAGATAACAATTCCGATCTCTGGCGATTAACCCGGACATTTCATCAGTTTTAACTGGCGGCAGCCCGGTGTCTTCGGATCGGTTCCGGCGGCGAGGAATTTTCTGTTTTTTCGAATAATGCGCAAAATTCTCCCCGGCCTCCCATTACCTTGACATACTGTTTTGATTCATGCGATTTTC
>JAKAZF010000089.1 GCA_021826605.1 Planctomycetota bacterium
CCCGTGTCAGAAGAAAGTTTACGCCCCGGATAATAGCCCGAAGCACCTTTCGGCTTGTCGTGCGGTTGATATCAATTGCTGGATCAGCGGCCATCAAGCTTAAGGGGCGCGGCAGAGTTAATGCGACATGCGGATGCGGTACAACTCGCGGATGAGCCGCCGGTTTTGGTGATGGGGCGGATTTTTTGGGATTTCGGGCGGACATCTTTGATATAGCGCCGATGCCGATAGGAAGAGGTGCAAGGCGGTGTTTTGCCCCCACGCGTGCCCCAACCCCGTGCGGTCCTTTTAAGATTACATTCGGCCTGTGCATGGATGTGCCGGCAGGCATAAAAGATACCTGGCTGTAGGCCACAACAAATGCCGTAATAATGCCGACGAGGATAACGAGCGCCACGGCAATCGTAAGGACAGGGCGGCCGAGCCAGTACAATTCCGTATTTTTTAACCGAGCCTCGGAACTCAGCGGCATGGCGGCGGGAGTGCCGGAAAGTCGCTGCCAGCATGTGCGGCAAACCACATGCTGTTCCCATACATGCGGCGTCTCGGACTCTGCCAGCGCGCTGCCGCAATTTTCACAGGTCGTACTTTCCGTCATCTTGTAACCTGACAGTATTATTCACCATTCACCGGCAAATCAACCGGCTCCTGCCGGCCCAACCCAACCCCTCCGATTTTCAAGTAACTGATTATAGCGTCACTGGCCTGGTGCTACGCCGTGATTTCGTGCAGGGCTTGAATCAGCAGATCAATATCTGCTGCGGTATTGAAATGTCCCGGGCTTACGCGCACGGTACCGTCAGGAAATGAATTCAGCATGCGATGGGCGTAGGGGGCGCAATGTAAACCCGGGCGGACGGCGATGGTAAAGGATTCATCCAGAATGCCGCCAAGTTCCTGCGGGCTAAAGCCTTCCACGTTAAAGCATACCGTGCCCACACGGTGCGCAGCGGCATGGGGACCGGTGGGGCCATATATATTCAGCGCAGCAATATCCGCCACGCCATCGATAAATTGCTGCACCAGCGACTGTTCATGCGCCAGTGTCTTAGCGGGATCATGCTTAATAACAAATCCAGTCGCCGCCTCCAGGCCCGCGATACCCACGGTGTTGGGCGTGCCGCCTTCCAGCAGATACGGCATGAGCCGCGGCTGCGTTGCCGTGGACGAATCACCGCCGGTGCCACCCTCACGGAAAGGTATCAAATCATCCATATTAACGGTGGTATGCAGATATAATCCGCCTGTGCCGGTGGGGCCTAAAAGCGATTTATGCCCCGGAAATGCCAACATATCTACATGCTCATGCGCAATGTTAATTGGAACGGTGCCAATAGTCTGGGCGGTATCCAGCAAAAACAATACGCCATGCTCGCGTGCGATTTTTCCAACCGCTGCCGCCGGTTGAATGGTGCCCAGCACATTGCTGGCGTGCGTGATGGCGATCATGCGGGTTTTGGAAGTGATGGCTTTTTTGACGTCTTCAGGATCGATCACGCCGGTTTGCGGCGAAAAGCCGATGCGGGTCAGCGTAATAAAACCGGCATCAGCCATGCTCTGCAACGGTCGGCTGACGCTGTTATGTTCCAGCATGGTGGTAATGACGTGATCGCCCGATCGCAGAATGCTTTTGAATGCGATATTCAGCGCATCGGTGCAATTCATGGTGAAAATAAGCCGGTGGATATCCGTTCCGCCGATGAATTCGGTTAATTGTTTCCGCACGCGATCAAGCATTTTTTCCGCCGCGACAGCCATGCGATGGCCGGCCCGCCCCGGGTTGGCGGCATCATGCGCAAGAAAATCCGTCATGGCGGCGGCGACTTCCGGCGGCTTAGGCCAACTGGTTGCCGCATTATCAAGATAGGTAACATCATTTTGTGATTTCATGGGTTGGTGACCTCGCATCCAATTTCTGAGAATAATTCCATCGCGCATACTGTTAGCCGCGTGTGCTTGCACCGCGCGTTCTTCGGTTGGCCTACCGCTTACTGCGTTTCCGCGCGGTGCAAGCACACGCGGCTAAAATTAGGCCGGGGGTATGTCCCGGCGTCCGTTAAACGGTACCACAAACGACCAACTTTGTGGTCGCAATCCGTCTTTAATCGGGTTATTTTCCACATAACGCACCGCGCGGGCAATATCCAATTCCGCATTGAGAAATACGCACCAGTGGCCACGCGCCCAAATCGAAGGGGCCGCCCGTTCCGGGACGTTATTGCTGGCGATCAGCCCTTCTCTGTGCAGTTGGTGCGTCGCTCGGCTTTTTAAGTGTGATACGATTCGGCCCACGGGGCGGGCGTGTCTGGCCAGAACCAAATGGGCATGGCGGGGCATCACACTGCATGCATGAATCATATAACCGCCTTCTTTTGCCGCCCATCCAAACCCCGCGGCAATGGCCCGCGCCTGAAGTCCGGTGAATTTAACAGGTTCACGGGCTAACTGGGCTTTAGCGTTCTGCCGCGCCGCGACATCATGCGGATCAGACGCTCTGGATCGACCACCGGTAACGGGTGTGGCTCTTCCGGCAACACGGAAGAGGTCATCCGAACCAACATAATGGGAACCCGACCCGCGGGGATCATTTGGCAGCCAGAATCCATACGCACAGACGACAACGTGCCAGCCGATAATCACGGGCTTACTCTCCAATTTGGACCGCAGCATTCTCGACACACCGCGCGGTGCAAGCACACGCGGCGAAAAAATGATCCTGATATCAAGCGTTCCTGCAACCGCCGTGAGTTTAAATTCACGCGGCATTTCATCACGTTTTAGCCGCGCGTGCTTGCACCGCGCGGCCGCCGCATCACACCGCTGCCAGTCCCTGCACGCGACGCCATGCGGAAAGCTGCCCGGCGTGGTAGCCCTCATGCCATGTGCCGTACATAAAAATGGTATGGCCGATGGTGGGGAATCGTTCGCGGCGGGCGGGATCGGGGTGCTCCTGGGCGAGTTGTTCCGGCTTCACGGTTTTGAGCCGCTCAATAATCTGCGCGCGAATCGCCGCCAGATGATCCAGATAAAACTGTTTGGGCTTATAAAGGGTTTTATCCGCACTGGGGGTGCTGCCCCCGCCGTAAATATCTTTCCAGGTTGGATCCAGGGCCGGAGCCGATCCGCCCAGCAGCGACAGAAAATTTGCTTCCACCATCAGCAGGTGCCCCAGCACCCACGCCGGATGGTTGGTTTTGGGAGCCGGCTGCAACGTCATTTGATCATCTTTCAGATCAGCCACCAATTTAAGCGTGGCATTGCGCGTGTGCGTGATGGTGGCGATAAAAGCTTCGAGCATGAAAAGAACTCCTGAAAAAACGTACCTCAAGACCAAGTTTCGTCCGCTGATTCAGCTGCCGATATACTTGGCGTAAATCGCCTTGGCCACAGCGGCCTCGTGCGTGCCTTTAATAATAGCTCGGCCATCGGCAAAAAGCGTCAGTTCATATTCTTTCCGCCGCTCGCCCTGCCCTTCGCCAATAGCACATTTAAGCATAAATTTGTTAAAACTCGGTGTGCCCACCGCCCGCAAATTTTCCGCAATGCGGTCAAAATCCACTTTGCCGCCCGAGGGCTGAGAAATTTGTACCGCATTTCGTCCGCATAAAGACGTAGTACTGGAACCGAATTTCCCGGACAAATACTCATAGTTGTGATGTTTGCACGCCGGGCAATCAGCAATTTCCCGTGCCCGTGAAACATTCAATTGCTGGAACCGGTTATCCCACAGGTCAAAGCTAAAAAGCCGCGTGCTGACCGCATCGGTATTGTCCGTCAGCAACTTCATGGCTTCCATGGCCTGCCAGCTTGCCACCACATTGACCGTCGGCCCCAGCACGCCCGCCGTATCACACGTCGGGTTCATTCCCGCCGGCGGTGAAGTTTCAAAAATGCAGCGCAGGCATGGGGTAATACCGGGACGGATCACCATGCCCAGGCCCATGGCGCTGATGCACGCGCCATAAATCCACGGGATATTGAGTTTGATCGAAACATCATTGATCAAAAACCGTGTTTCAAAGTTGTCCGTACCGTCCAGCAGCAGATGCTTATCTTTGGCGTATTGTTCAATATTATTATGATTCACATCCGCCACCACGGCCTCCACCTGCACATCAGAATTGATGCCCGCGATTTTGCGCTGTGCCGCAATTGATTTCGGCAACTGATCTTTGATATCCTGCTGATCAAAAAGCACCTGCCGCTGCAAATTGTTCAACTCAATAAAGTCTCGGTCAATAATGGTTATATGCCCGACGCCGGCCCGTGACAGCGTGTTGGCCAACACCGTGCCCAAGGCCCCGCAACCCACCATCAGCACCCGCGCCGCCTTCAGCTTCTTCTGCCCCTCTACCCCAATAGGTGCCCAAAGCATCTGCCGGTTATACCGCGCCAACGACGGATCCGCTTTTTCAAGTTCCTGTGCTAAATCTGATAACGCCATATTTATCCTTCAACTACGCTGCCTTCAATCGGTTCCACCGTCACGCCCTGCTCCCGCAGAAACGTCAGTGCGGCGACTACATCCCGGCTTTCACCCTCAAACAATACTGCCATGATCCCGATTTCCGCAGTCACGCTGGCCTGCCGAATATCAAAACTCACATTGGAAAACTGCCGCGCCATACGCCACAGCGCCGGCGTTTCCACCATCGCTTTACCGTTGAACGTCAGCCACACACGTTTGCTGGTTTTTGCCATGCTTTATCCTCCGGCAATGGCGGGTACGACACTGATATCATCGCCATCCTTAACAGGGGTTTGCAGATTATTCAAAAAGCGGATGTCTTCATCATTGACATAGATATTCACAAAGCGATTCAGCTCGCCCGGCTGTTTATACAGCCGCTTTTCCATGCCGCTGAATTGCCCGCACATATTTTTCAAGGCCTCATCCACCGTGCCCGCCTGCACCTCCACCATATCCGCACCATTCGTGACCGATCGCAGAGGCGTGGGAATTCTGATTTTTACTGCCATGATGTTCTCCATATTCCGTGCGGTGTTATCCGCGATTAATAATTTTTTCATTCCTTATTACCACCGGCATAAAGCCGGTGGCTCGCTACACGCCTGCCGGAATCTTTGCCGATGTTAGGGTCGGTTGCGTCTGAAATGTGCTCATCAGCGCATCAAACGCATCAAGTTTCGGAGCAATGGAGGTAGGCAGCGCCAACTGATCCACCACCACTTCCACGGTCTTTAATCCATTGCCCGTGATACACACACAGATGCTTTCATCCCGCGGAATCCGTCCGCTGTTAATTAACTTAATTGTCGCCGCCAGGGTGGTGCCGCCCGCAGGCTCAGTCCAGGTTCCTTCTGTGCGGGCCAGGAGTTTAATGGCGTCGACAATTTCGGTGTCCGTCGCGTCTTCACCCCAGCCGCCGGATTCTTTGACCGCCTGTACCACATAAAAGCCATCCGCCGGATTGCCAATGGCGATGCTTTTGGCGATGGTTTTGGGCTTCTGCGGTTTGATCAGATCATGCCCGGCGCGAATCGCCTCCACCACGGGGTTGCATCCGGCTGCCTGCGCGGAATAAATCTTGGGAGCGTTATCCGCCACCAGCCCCAGATCGATAAATTCCTTATATGCTTTATAAATCTTGGGCAAAATGGTCCCGCCTGCCGTCGGGCATACGGTGTGCTTGGGCAACCGCCAGCCTAACTGCTCGGCCACCTCGAAACCAAAGGTCTTGGCCCCTTCGGTATAAAAGGGCCGCAGATTCACGTTCACAATCGCCCATTTGTATTTGTCAGCAATTTCTGAACACAGGCGATTAACATCATCATAATTACCGTTAATGCGCACCATGGTGGGGCCAAAAATCAGTGATCCCAGCACCTTCCCCTGCTCAAGATCATGCGGAATCATGACAAATGCCTTCAACCCCGCAACCGCCGCGTGCGCGGCCACGCTGTTGGCTAAATTACCCGTACTGGCGCAGCCCACGGTGTCATAGCCTAATTCAATGGCTTTGGTAATCGCCACCGACACCACACGCTCTTTATAGCTCCACGTGGGATAATTAGCCGAGTCATCTTTAATGTATAACTCTTTAACTCCCAGAACTTTTTCCAGATTGTGCGCCCGGCGCAAGGGGGTGCAGCCGGAATATAATCCGGCTTTCGGCTCGCCATCAATGGGCAGTAAATCGCGGTAGCGCCACAAATTGCGCGGTTTATTCTCTATGGATTCGCGCGTGACCTTGCCGCGCATGGCCGCGTAATCATATTGAACCTCCAGCGGCCCAAAACATACTTCGCACACGTGCACGCCTTTTTGCGGGTATTTTTCCCCGCATTCTCGGCACTTGAGTCCCAGCACATACGACATTTACAACCTCCGCCCGGCTACACCAGCATGGTGATTGATCCGGAAAATAACGCGGCCTCTTATCAGGATGCACCGTTTTAGGATGCTGATTCCCGATAAGAGGCCGCGCGATAAAACCAAAAGAGACGCTGATCCGCTTATCTATCCCCAGGTTCGCCGGAAATTCCGGCAAGCGGGAGGGAATTAGCACCCGCTTCTTACACCATAAAAGGCGTAAAGATGGGTTGCTGTGCCGTCAACGGGCCCGTCCCTCAGGCACTCTTGATAAGAGCCTTATTCAATTGTCACCGCAAATAGTAGAATCCTTAACCATTATTGTCAACAGCGCTGCGCAACCATTTGTTGGCAATTACCCTCAATACAACTACAATCCCACTTCATTGACGGAGGTTCACATGCCCCAGGAAATCTCGTCTTCATTGCCCGAACTTGGCAACGCTAGCCCGTTGTATGACGCGCCCGATTCCACCGCCGGCATGACCCTGACGCGCGGGTTGTTGCTGGTTCTGATATGGATTATTTTGGGCGCAGCCATTATTTCAGCTCTGGTGGTGTTCGCCACAATCCGGCACAGCGGCGTTCCCCGCCCCATCGCCCTTTTAGTACCTCTGGGAATTGTGGGAGTGGCATTATTTGGCGTCCTGATTTATCTGGCATTAGCGGTGATTATCCGCGGGCAGCTTTTGCTGTTCAAATACGCCCAACTTCTGGGCCGCAGCACGCAGCAGCAGGTGCAAATTTCCACCAATATGGAGCGGCACCTGCTGCACCTGCGAACCGCCCTGGATAAGATGGCGTCTGCCTCGTCCATTGCGCCGTCTCCTTCACCGCAAAACACACCCGGACCCATGCCGGACTCCCAAGCTGTTGGCGTTGTGACTCTGCCTGCCGGATCGCCGGATGCTTTTCCGCAAATCCTGGAACTTCTAACGCAGCTGCGCGATGCCGCTTTGCTGACTGAAACCCAGCGCCGGCAATGGGCGGCGGGTCTGCTGGAAAAGCGCAAGGCCGTGCTGACTGCGGAAGTTCAAGCCGCCATCCAGGGTGAACAATGGAACGCCGCAGGCAATTTGATCGAAAAAATCCGGGAGAATCTTCCAGGTGATCCACTGGTCGATACGCTCCGGGATGACCTGGCCCGTCAGCGCGCCGAAAAAGTTCAGCAGGATTTGACGCGGGCGCGTGAAAACGTGCAGCACTACATGGCCATCAACGCCTGGGATCAGGTCCAGCAAATAACCGATCCTCTCGACGCCCGTTATCCCGACGAGCCGGCCATTCAGGAATTGCTCAATCAGGTTCGGTATGAATACCATGCCTGGCGACGGGATGCTCTGACCATGCTGCTTAGCGACTATAAAGATTCAGTGGATCATCGCCAATGGGTTCGCGCCGGCAGTTTGGCCCAACAGATTCTGGAGCGCTACCCGGAAGAAAAGCTGGCGGAAAAAATCCGCACCGATTTAACCACCTTGCGGCAAAACGCGGATATTCAGACCCGCCATGAACTCGAAACGCAATACGCCGATCTTATCAAACGCCAGCGGCATGAAGAAGCCTTCGCCATTGCGCAACGCGTACTGGACGTATACCCCGAATCCGCCACCGCCCGGGAAATGCAGAAGCATCTGCCAAAACTCACAGAAATTATCAAAAAGGAAAAAGCCCGCAAGCAACCCGCCATCCATTAACCGACCTGCCACCCCCCACAAAGCCGCCGGCTCTGCCGGTGGTGGAATACACCATAAAGTATCTCGGAACGGCTCCTGGCTGGACCAAACACGACGATTCGCCCCAATTTGAAATAATTTCGGCCCTGCCCGAAAAAACCGCCACACCATCAGCGTGGTGCCTGGGAGCCTGTCCGAGTAATCGCCGGGTTGCGATCCCGGCGCGCCGGGACGATTTTTGGCCTCTTGGGGCATCGTCGCGCAGAGCACCATGGTGATAACCCGGTGGTTGGTTGGCGACTCGCGGCAATGCGCCCCGCGCTTTGTACGTTTCAGCAACATCGGGTAAATTAAAGGCTCATCGGGGCGTAGCTCAGCCTGGCTAGAGCGCCTGGTTTGGGACCAGGAAGTCGCAGGTTCAAATCCTGTCGCCCCGATTTTTGCCAAAGGCAAAAATAGAGCAGGAGTTTTGAGAGAGTAGATAGTAGAGCAAAATTCGGCTGGGACAAAAGAGTGGCTGTCGCCGAAACACAGTGCTCCTCCTGCG